>DATKYB010000001.1 GCA_035528715.1 Nitrospinota bacterium
TATGGAGAGAATATGAGCAGCACTGTTGAGGATTAAATCAACCCTTCCATATGCCAGAGAAGCTGTAATAAGACCTATGATCTCCTGGTCTTTTTGGGAATGAAACTTATGGACAAATTCTAATGGATCGGAGGATAGATATTTTATATCAAATTTATGATAAAGACCGTCCAGATATCTCTTGAGTAAAAGCAGGTCCATAGGATTCAAGAAACCTTTCGGCTGTCCAAGATGAGAGTTACTGGTCCTTCATTAATTAAATTCACATCCATCATTGCCTGAAATTTTCCTGCAACCGTCTTTATGCCAGCTTTTTCCCCTTGATTAATAAAATAGTCATATAATTTTTTCGCTAATGAGGGCTCAGCAGCCATTATGAAAGAAGGCCTTCTTCCTTTTCGACAATCACCATAAAGAGTAAATTGGGAAATGACCATCATCTCTCCATTGACATCTTTTAGGGAGAGATTCATCTTGCCTTGAGCATCTTCGAAGATCCTGAGATTTATTATCTTAGAGAGGAGATAATCAGCATCCTCTTCTTTATCATCCTGCCCAATTCCTAAGAGAACGACTACCCCTTTTCCCATCCTGCCCAAAAGGGTTCCCTTTACAGAAACCCCTGCCTCTTTTACTCTCTGGACAACAGCACGCATACTTATTAAGGAAGGTTTACTTTTTTATATTGAGGGAATCCAAGAATTCCTTATTGGTCTTTGTCTTCGTCAGTTTATCCAGCAAAAATTCCATTGCTTCAACCACAGGGAAGGAACTTAAAGCCTTCCTCAACATCCAGGCCTTGTTTAATTCATCAGATGGCATTAATAATTCTTCCTTGCGGGTACCCGATCTGTTGATATCAATCGCCGGGAATACCCTCTTGTCCACCAATTTTCTATCAAGATTAATCTCTAAATTGCCCGTTCCTTTAAATTCTTCAAAAATAACTTCATCCATTCGACTTCCCGTATCAATTAGCGCCGTTGCAATGATAGTAAGGCTTCCACCTTCTTCTATGTTTCTTGCAGCACCAAAAAACTTCTTCGGTTTTTCTAATGCATTCGAATCCACACCACCAGATAAAACCTTTCCACTGGGCGGGACGATCGCATTGTGTGCTCTCGCCAATCTCGTAATACTATCCAAGAGGACTACGACATCTTTCTTGTATTCGACCAATCTCTTGGTTTTTTCCAAAACAATATCTGCCACCTGAACGTGTCGATTAGGCGGCTCATCAAAGGTAGAACTGATAACCTCTCCCTTCACAGACCTCTCCATATCTGTAACTTCTTCTGGCCTCTCGTCAATGAGTAATACAAGAAGAATGACCTCTGGATGATTTTTTGTAATGGAATTGGCTATGGTCTGCAAGAGCATTGTCTTTCCTGTTCTTGGGGGTGCCACTATCAGTGCTCTCTGTCCTTTTCCTATAGGGGTCAGGAGATCCATAACTCTTGCAGAAACATTCTCTGGACCTGCTTCCAGTTTGATTCTACTATCGGGATAGAGGGGTGTAAGGTTATCAAACAGTATCCTTTGAGGAACAAGCTCTGGGGGTTGAAAATTTACTGATTCTACCTTTATAAGAGCAAAGTATTTCTCATCCCGTATAGGAGGTCTTATTTGACCAGAAATAGAATCCCCTGTCTTAAGATGAAATTTTCTTATTTGTGAAGGAGAGACATATATATCATCAGGCCCTGGCAAGTAATTACAATCTGTAGATCTCAAGAATCCAAAGCCTTCAGGCAGAACCTCTAAAATCCCCTCCCCAACAACGAGACCATCTTTCTCTGTATGCGCCTTTAATATATTATAAATCAAGACATGCTTTCGCGATCCACTCGTATCAGGTATGTTCATCTCTCTACCTAATTTAACGAGTTGTCTTATATCTAATTCTTTAAGTTCCTTCAAGTTAAGAGAATTCTCGTCTTTTTTTGTTCTCTTTGCCTTCGTTGTAGTTTTTGTTTCTTTTTTTGTTTCTTCCTTTAATTTTTCTTCTGACGTCTCTTTTTGAACCATGTCTAAATCCTTAAAATATATTTTTAGCTTTCCAATATAATAAAATGTGAAAACACAAGTTAATGATTATAATGGAAGTGAGAAAAAAGAAATTATTTGTAATGTTCGTTAGATGGAAAGCTTAAATTAATTTTGCTCCCAAAATTTCATTCTTTTAAATTTTAAAGTTTTTTAAAGAACTTGTCAAATATATTTATCATAATTTATAATTATTTAAATTTCTGTATTAAAAAATTACATTTTTCTATTTATGAAGAAGAAAAAGAACCTTCTTTTTATAAACCCCTTTATATATGATTTTGCCTGTTATGATTCTTGGTTAAAACCTCTTGGTTTACTTTATCTGGCTAGTTTTCTTCAAAATAGGGGATATGAAATCCACTTTATCGACTGTCTTGATATAATAAATCCAGAAATGATAAGAGATGCTTCGATTAAAGAACCGAAAAGAAGGGAGTATGGCTGTGGTCGCTTTTATAAACAAAACATAGATAAACCAAAACATCTAAAGAATATCCCAAGGAAGTATAGTCGATACGGAATTACCCTCGAGGTGTTTAAAAAGGAACTGTCTAAAATTCCTCATCCAGATGCTATTTTAGTAACTTCGATGATGACATACTGGTATCCAGGACCTTTCAAGACGATAGAGATATGTAAAAGTATCTTCAAAGGAGTTCCAATTATCCTGGGAGGAATATACGCTACTCTATGTTATGATCATGCTAAAAGAAACTCTATGGCCGATTATATTGTAAGGGGTGGGAACATAAAGGAAATAGTAAATCTCGTAGATAACTTAACAGACTATAAAGGTGTTGAAAAAGACCCAGAAAAAAAACTTCTCTCTGGATATCCTCTGTTTGATCTATTGAGAAGAATAGATTATGTATGTCTCTTAACTTCTATTGGATGTCCATATCGCTGTGATTATTGTGCCTCCTCTTTCTTAAATCCTCATTTTTCCTTCAGAGACCCTATTGAGACTGTAGATGAGATTGAATACTGGTATAAAAAAAGAGGAGTTAGGGACTTCGCCTTCTATGATGATGCCTTGCTCTTTAATCCCGAAGAACACCTTTTAACCATGTTGAAAGAGATACTTCGAAGAAATATGGTATGTAACCTTCATGCACCCAATGGCCTTCTTATGAGGGGAGTAACATCTGATGTTGCTTCTTTAATGTATAAAGCAGGTTTCAAGACAATAAGATGGGGTTTTGAAACCTCTAATATTAAAGGACAATTACTAAACGCTAGTAAGGTCACTAATGAAGAATTTCATGCTTCTGTTTGCTATCTGAAAGAAGCGGGTTTCCCTTCGCATGATATTGGAATCTATATCCTTGCCGGCCTCCCCTATCAGACAAAAGAAGAGGTTGAAGAAACCATTGATTTTGTTTTTAAAGCGGGCACAAGACCCATCATAACAGAATACTCCCCTATCCCTGAAACAAGACTATGGGAAGACGCTGTTAGGTTCTCAAAATTTCCTGTTGCAGAAGAGCCTCTGTTTCATAATAACTCTATCGTGCCATGTCAGTGGGAGGGATTAACGTATAATGATTTAGATCTTTTAAAGCTAAAGATAAAAAACCTTCCTTGTTAAAATTTATAGAGCCTTAAGAACAATTTTTTTATATTTTTAATTAAACTCATCATATAACGATTGGAGAACAAGTTAATGAAGATTGCGATTATCAAACCCTATCGCCTGCCCTTTATAAGAGGAAATGCACTCTCTGTACATCGACTTATCTCAGGATTAAGGGATAGAAAAGTAGGTGTAAAAGAGATCTGTATCTCTGATTACAAATATAAGAGGGATATTTATAAAGATGTTTCCTCTTTTAAACCTGATCTTATTCATGGATTCCATGGATACAAAACAGGAAGAGTTGTTCTCTACCTAAAAAAAAGAATGGGTGTTCCGCTAATTATATCCCTTAGAGGAACGGACTTCAATCATGACCTCTTTAACAATAAAAGAAGGCCTCTTGTATTAGAAACATTGAGTTCTGTGGATATGATTATTGTCTTTGCCCCTTTTACCAAAGAGTTAATAAGAAAAGAGAATCCAGAGCTCAGTTGTGATAAAGTTCATATCATACCTCATGCTGTCAAACTCAAAGAAAACCCATATAACATCCTGGATGAATTGAATTTCAAGAAAGAACACTTTATCTTCTTTTTGCCTGGTGGTATCCGAAAAATAAAAAATGTTGAATTTTGTATAAAACCACTGAACAGGCTGAGAAAGAGCTATCCTCAAATTAAATTAATCTATGCAGGTTCAATCATCGAAAAAAGGATTGGTTTAAGATTCATAAAGAGGATTAGGAATTTAGACTGGGTCATTTATCTGGGTGCTGTTCCCCATGACAGGATGTATTCCCTTTACAGAGCCTCTGATGTAGTTATGAACACATCTCTATCCGAAGGAATGCCAAATTCCCTTCTTGAGGCCATGAGCCTAGGAAAGGCTGTTCTGGCCTCTAAGATTCCAGGGAATCAAGCAATCGTAAAAAATGAAGAGGATGGTCTTTTATTTGAAACAGAGAAAGAATTTATAAAAAAGGCAGAGAGGCTCATCAGGGATAAGGACTTAAGGAAAAGATTGGGCAGAGAGGCAAAAGAAAAGATAAAAAAATATCATACTCCTAGAGGAGAGCTGGATGAACATATGAAAATCTACAAAAGGCTTTTATCTTCTGGTTAAATATAATTATTACCTTCAAGCCTCATTCTTTTTGATTCCCAGAATGACATATCTTTTGCATCTTGGAATATCCGTTTTTTCATGGATGAGAGAATCTGTACAAAGTTTTTTTAAATATTCCAGTCTTTCAACTCCTGACTGGCTCAGATCCTGAACCTTTTCATCAATTATTTCTGTTATAAATCCGCTTCTTTCCATCATCTTTATGGTCTTCTTTATATCAAGAAAGTCAAATTGCTGAAATAACAATTTGGCCCTAGGTTTAAGATAATATGACCCCTTTAATATCATTTTATCCATAAAAAATCTGCCATCAATCCCCCCGTTTCTGGCAGTTGATAAAGGGTCATCAAGAAACATTCCAGGAGAAACAGGCATCATAGGCACATTTCCAATAATCAGGTCAAAAATACTCTGCCTTAAGCCTGAAAACATATCTCCAACGAATACCATAATCTTTTTATCAACTTTATTCAAAACAGCATTTTTTCTCGTACATATTGCACTTTGATAACTTATATCTGTTGCGATTACTCTTCTTGCCTTCTTGGCAGCAATAATCCCAAGAAAACCGCTCCCTGTTCCTAAATCTAAGACGAGATTTCCTTCATCAATGTAATAAGAGAGATGGTCTGCCAATAATATGGAACCAAAATGTGGGGGGATGACTTCAGGATCAAGAATAAATCTATTTTCTTTAAAAAGAAAGAGGTTTTCGCCTGATGTATTAATATGATTCATTAGAAACCATCCAAAAGGGTTTAATCAGAAAAGATGTTTTGCTCTTCCCGCTTATCCAATTCGTCGGTAAAATATCTTGGGCGCACCTTTTTATATTCTTTTACACTGATAAGGGAAAGGTATTCTTCTATCCCTGTCTTTTTCGATATGAGTTTAACGATTGCCTCGCATTCCTTTTGAGACCTTCCATGGACCATTGTATATATCGAGAAAGGCCAGCTCGGAAATACTGGTCTTTGATAGCAATGGCTAACGGCCTTAAATGAGGCCATTTCTTTTCCAATAGCTACTATTTTCTTTGAAGGAACCTTCCAAGCAACCATCATATTTGATTTAAACCCAGCCTTTCTTTGATTCAAAACAGCTGCAAAACGCTTCATTATCCCTCTCTTTTTAAAATTTCGTGCCTCTTTTATAATCTCTTTTTCATCTATAGCCAATCTATCAGCTATAAAAAGAAAAGGCCTCTTCTCCAAAGGAATATCCTCCTGAAACTCCCTTATCAATCGAATTTCAAGATCAGAAAAATTCGTTCTTTTCCCATCTTTGTTATCCTTATAATATTCTTTGCTCAATTCCTCATATAACAAATTAGGCTTTTTATTCAACATCATATCTAATCTGACTCCGATTTTAAACAGGCGAATTGCAGGTAATAAGAGAATATCTTCCCCCCTTACGATTTTTCCGAGCCTCTTAATTGTCCTATCCATAGAACTGTGTGGAGGAAGTGCCATTGTAAACCACAGATTATACGAATGATTTCGAGTATAGTTGTGACTCACCCCAGGATGTCTGCTAACCATTTCTGCTGCCTGGTCCAAGAATCTTGGCTTTATCTTCATTCCAACGAGTGCTGTTTGATACCCTAGTTTTTTTGAATCAAAGATAGCACTTATCTGGCGGATGATTTTTTGACTCTTTAGTTTTTTTATCCTCTCAATTATCTCTTCTTCTGAAACCCCCAGTTCTTTTGATAAATTTAAGAATGGTCTTATGACTAAAGGGAAGTTAGACTGAATGATATTGAGCAATTTCTTATCAAGAATATCCATCTTGCCTTTATTTCTCTTAACCATGATAAATAGAGGTTTTATTTATATAATTTTTTCTCAATTTTATTTTTTTTATTATAACAGAATTCTTAGAGGTTTTTTAGATTTATTATAAATCATTAATGGTCTATTTTAATACAACTTAAAAAATATCTTTATTATCAATGGCTTAACTTCTTATACCTCATTTAATAAAATCGTTTTATCTCATGGGTGGT
>DATKYB010000002.1 GCA_035528715.1 Nitrospinota bacterium
TAGTGACTATGGATTAAGAGAAGGTATTCTTATAGATTCTTTATAAAATATTAAAATTAAGTTAGCTTCATAATCTTCGCTAATAAACAAAGTATTTAGAGGAAATACATAGAGAATTAGAGGGGATTATTTCGCTTGACAATAGATATATGGATATGTATAATCTGCCCTCTTAAAGATGTATTTCTCCTTTAAGTATAGGCACTTATTGAAGAGTTCACTTGAAAAAATTATCTAATTTATGTATAAATTTTTATGATATTCCAGACCAAGGTTTGGAGTTTGATTTAAAAGAGGACTTTTCAAATCTTGACATTGAAGCAAAAGATTTTAATATAAAAGAACCTATATCCATAAGGGGAACAATAAAAAAATTTGGTAAAGATTTGTATGTAAAGGGACATCTTTTAACAGAGATGATAATGTGTTGTTCTCGATGCATAGAAAACTTCACTTATACATCAGATACAGGGTTTGAGGCAACTTACATTCCTTTAGAAAATGAATTATTAGAAGAGGAGAGGGAGCTCGATCATAAGGATTTAGACATATTATTCTATAAGGATGAAAAGATAGATCTTCGAGATGTTGTAAGGGATCAAATCGTTTTGTCTGTTCCGCTGAAATCTTTATGTAAAGCTGATTGCTTAGGATTATGTCCAAAGTGTGGGCAGAACCTTAATATTTCTAAGTGTGATTGCACCCTCGAGGATGTTAATCCTAGATTAGAGGTTTTAAAAAAACTGAAACGTAAGAATTGAAAGGAGAAAAATGCCGGTTCCAAAACGAAAGACATCTAAATCAAGAAGAAATAAAAGAAGAACTCATAAGAAATTAAGCTTAGTTTCTTTATCGATTTGCCCTCAATGCCAAGAAATAAAATTACCTCACAGGGTATGTCCAAGCTGTGGGACATATAAGGGCAAGAAGGTCTTGGCTGTTAAAGAGGTTTAACCCCTTTTTTTCTAAAAGAAATATTTTTTATTTAGAATAAAGAGTTATATATGAAAATAGCAGTAGATGCAATGGGTGGAGATAATGCCCCTGAGGCAATCGTAGAAGGGGCAGTAATGGCTTCAAGAGAGTGTAAAACAAAGGTCATACTGATAGGAGACGAGGAGATATTAACAAAAGAATTAAAAAAATTTGATACCCAAGGTTTATCTATTTTTATAAAACATGCCCCTGAAGTAATCGGTATGGATGAAGCACCCTCTGTAGCTCTGAGGAAGAAAAAAAACTGCTCGATAAAGGTTGCAAATGAGATAGTAAAGAATGGAGAGGCAAATGCCGTTGTAAGTGCGGGTAATACAGGAGCTGCATTAGCTGCTTCCACCCTGATTCTTCGTCGCTTAGAAGGAGTGGACAGGCCAGCAATAGCGACAACCTTTCCAACATCAACTGGACCTACTGTTGTTCTTGATGTAGGAGCAAATGTCGACTGTAAACCCATTCAATTATTTCAATTCGGTATAATGGGCAATATTTATGCGCGTTACATATTAGGAAAATCGAGGCCAAGGGTGGGACTTTTAGGTATTGGTGAAGAAGATTCAAAGGGTAACGAGAGTACAAGAGAGGCTTTTCAGATGTTTAAAAGGAGTTCGTTAAATTTTATAGGAAATGTTGAAGGTAAAGAGGTTTTTAGTGGTGTTTCAGATGTAATTGTTTGCGATGGTTTTACTGGAAATGTGGCCTTAAAGACATGTGAAGGTCTCGCCGAATTGTTCGGAAATATGTTAAAGGATACATTTTCTCAGTCTTTAAAAAGCAAACTGGCTTATTCTTTAATAAAATCAGGGATTCAATCTTTCAGAAAGAGCTTAGACTATTCTGAATATGGAGGAGCACCTCTTTTAGGAGTTAATGGCATATGCATCATATGTCATGGTTCTTCTAATGCTAAGGCTATTAAAAATGCCATTTCACTCGCTGAAAGATTTTCAATAAATAAGGTCAATCTTCATATTCAGGAAGATATAGAACTCAATTCTGAGATTTATGGTTTAAAAGTGGGAAAAGCAAAATTCTGGCAGCAGATAAGAGATTCCTTTTCTTTTACCTCTAAGGAAGAGGAAGAAGAAGAAGATTCAGAACCCTAAGTCTCTATTGATACAAAAAGGATATTCATAGGTTATGATCAGATCAAAGATAGTTGGTGTAGGTTCCTATTTGCCGAAGAAAGTATTGACAAATTTTGATTTAGAAAAGCTTCTTAATACATCAGATGAATGGATTAGAACAAGAACAGGTGTGATCGAGAGAAGAATTGCTGGGGAAGACGAAGCCACTTCTGATCTTGGTTATAAGGCTGCCATCCAAGCCATTGAAGATGCAAAGATAACCCCTAATGATATTGATTTAATATTAGTAGCAACCACAACCCCTGATACCTACCTTCCGTCATCAGCATGTTACATTCAAAATAGTCTAGGTATAAACCGGGGTGCTGCGTTAGATATCTCAGCGGCCTGTGCGGGTTTTATATTCGCATTGTCCATAGCAGATCAATATATAAGGGCAGGAACATTTAAGAATATTCTCGTAATTGGTTCTGAGGTCCTCAGTAGAATTACAGACTGGACCGACAGAAATACATGTGTTCTTTTTGGGGATGGGGCTGGAGCCGTTGTCGTCCAGGCATCGGATAGTGAAGATAGTGGGATTCTGTCAACCCATATTCATTCAGATGGTACCTATAAGGATTATCTGATTGTACCTGGCGGAGGCAGCCGTAAACCTTTAAGCAATGAAGTTATAGATAAAAAGTTAAACTATATTAAAATGAAAGGAAATGAGACATTCAAGATAGCCGTAACATCCATGGTTAATGTGGCAAAAGAGGCCTTAGATGCTAATGGATATAAATCGTCCGAATTAGACCTCTTGATAACTCATCAAGCAAACAAAAGGATTATAGATGCCATTGCAAAAAGATTGAAATTACCTAAAGAAAAGGTATATATTAACCTCGAAAAATATGGAAATACTTCAGCTGCCTCTATTCCTATAGCATTGGATGAGGCGAAAAGAGAGGGTTTGCTAAAGGAAGGTAGCCTTATACTGCTCGTTGGACTAGGAGCTGGTTTTGCATGGGGTTCTGTTTTAGTTAAAATGTAAAAGAATTGTAAGAATGATCAATCATGACTGAAAAGATAGCCTTTTTATATCCTGGACAAGGTTCACAATATATTGGAATGGGAAAGGATTTCTATGAAAAGTATCCTTTGGTAGAGGAATTTTATCAAAAGGCAAACCATATCTTAAATTATGATATCACTTCTCTTTCTTTTTCTGGTCCAGAAGAGTCTCTGAGATTAACGAAAAATACCCAGCCTGCAATATTGATTCATAGTATTGTTGCAACCAAGATATTGAGAGAGAGGGGTATCAAGCCTATTATAGCAGCTGGCCATAGTTTGGGAGAATACTCGGCCTTGGTTTCAGCAGGAGCTCTTAGCTTTGAAGAAGGGGTATTACTTGTTCATCAAAGAGGGATATTTATGCAGGAGGCTGTTCCTCTAGGAAAGGGAGCTATGGCTGCAATCATTGGACTTGATAGGGAAAGAGTAGATGAGCTCATTCAAAAAGTATCATCTGATAAAATTGTTCAACCGGCAAATTTTAATAGTCTAAATCAGATTGTCATTGCTGGTGAAAGAGAAGGGGTTGAGGAGGCCGTAAGGATTGCCAAGGAAGATGGGGCAATAAAAGCTGTTCTCCTTCCTGTGAGTGGACCTTTTCATAGTAGCCTCATGCAACCCGCTGCAGAACGTTTAAAAACTGAGCTTGATAAGATAGAGATCAAAGACTTATCCTTTTCCATTATTGCCAATGTTAATGCAGAGAAAGTATCATCAAAGGATAGAATAAAAGAATTATTAGTTGAACAGTTATATAACCCAGTGCAGTGGGAAAGGTCTATCTCAAAACTTATAGAAGAGGGGATTGATACTTTTATAGAAGTTGGCCCTGGTAAAGTTTTGACCGGCTTGCTCAGGAGAATTTCAAAAGATGTCCAAGGATTTAATGTAGAGGATATAAAAAGTTTAGAAAAGACCCTTAATTCTTTAGATAGATAATAAAAATAGAGGAGATAAGTATGGGCCTTTCTGGAAAAGTTGCCTTAGTAACTGGTGGGGCTAGAGGGATAGGTCGCTCAATTGCTATCAAACTGGCAAAAGAGGGCGCCCATATAGTCATTTCAGATATAAATTTAAATGGGGCCTTAGATACAGCAAAAGTGATTGAAGAACAGGGAAAGGAAAGCATTGCTGTTGAGGGGAATGTCTCTATTTTTTCTGATGTTGAAGCTATGGTCAAGCAAGCGATAGATAAATTTGGTAGGATAGATATACTTATTAATAATGCTGGAGTCACAAAAGATAGTCTTTTAATAAGAATGAAGAAAGAAGACTGGGATTTTGTGTTAAATGTAAATCTGACAGGGACCTTTAATTGTTCAAAGGCCGTTGCGAAGTATATGATGAAACAAAAGACGGGAAATGTTGTAAATATCAGTTCTGTAGTGGGAGTGATGGGGAATGTAGGACAGGTTAATTATGCTTCCTCAAAAGCAGGGGTTATTGGATTAACCAAATCCATGGCGAGAGAATTGGCACCAAGGGGGATAAGGGTTAATGCCATTGCCCCTGGTTTTATTGACACCGAGATGACAAGGAGCCTTTCTGAAGAAGCAAGAAACAGGCTGGTTACTCAAATACCACTAACGAGACTAGGAACACCAGATGATGTGGCAAATTGTGTCAATTTTTTAGTATCTGACGATGCTGACTATATAACAGGTCAGGTAATTCATGTAAATGGTGGAATGTTAATGTAATACTATTTATAATTTTAAAGGGAGGTGAGGTTAAATTGGCTTCAACTGAGGAGAGAGTAAAGGACATTATTGTAGAGCAATTAGGTGTAGATAGAGATGAGGTTACTTCTGAGGCCTCTTTTATTGAGGATTTAGGAGCAGATTCTCTGGATACCGTAGAGTTAGTCATGGCCCTCGAGGAAGAGTTTGATATAGAAATTCCAGATGAAGAGGCTGAGAAGATCTCTACAGTAGGAGAGGCAATAGAACATATAAAGAAACTTATTAATCAAGGGGAATAACGAATAATATATAACTTTTAGGAGGTGGTTTTTCTGGATAGAAGGGTAGTTGTCACAGGATTAGGGGTCGTGAGTCCTTTAGGTGTAGGCGTTGAAAGGAATTGGGAGGCATTGATTAATGGAAAATCTGGGGTTGGGAAAATAACAAGATTTGACGCATCTCAATTGCCATCCCAGATAGCTGGAGAAGCAAACGATTTTCAACCAGAAGATTTTATTGTTAAAAAAGAGATTAAAAAGATGGACCTCTTCATCCAGTTTTCCTTAGCCTGTAGTGAGATGGTGATAAAAGATGCTAAGTTTGAAGGGAATCATTATGACAAAGAAAGAATAGGGGTCATAGTAGGTGTAGGGATGGGCGGTTTGCCATCTATAGAGAGATATCACTGCCTCATGTTAGAGAAGGGTTATAAAAAGGTATCACCATTTTTTATTCCGATGCTCATCTCAAATTTAGCATCTGGTCACGTATCAATGAGACATGGTTTTAAGGGTCCTAATTCGTGTGTTTCAACTGCTTGCGCTGCTGGTTCTCATTCAATTGGTGATGCCTTTCGAATAATCCAGAGAGGAGATGCTGATAGTATGATAGCCGGAGGTACAGAATCAGCATTAACTCCCCTATCTGTAGCAGGCTTTTGTGTTATGAGGGCTTTGTCTACTCGAAATGAGGATCCAACAAAGGCATCTCGTCCCTTTGATGAGGGAAGGGATGGTTTTGTTATGGGCGAGGGGGCAGGATTGATTCTTCTCGAAGAATTAGAACTCGCATTAAAAAGGGGAGCTAAGATTTATGGAGAAATCGTAGGTTACGGGATGACAGGAGATGCCTACCATCTGACGATGCCAGAACCGGAAGGAAAAGAAGTAGCAAGATGTATAAGAAATGCTTTGAGTGATGCTGGAATTTCTCCTGAAAAAGTAGATTATATAAATGCCCATGGAACATCTACTCCTCTGAATGATAAATTTGAAACCATGGCAATAAAAAAAGTTTTTGGAGAACATGCATATAAAATTCCTATCAGTTCAACAAAATCAGCAACAGGTCATCTTTTGGGAGGTGCAGGCGGAGTTGAGGCAGTTTACACCCTACTTGCTATGAACCGTTCTATGATCCCACCAACAATAAATTATGAGAAACCTGACCCTGATTGTGACCTTGACTATGTTCCGAACAAACCTAGAAAAAAAGAAATTGATATTGCTATTTCTAACTCCTTTGGCTTTGGGGGAACGAATGCATGTTTAGTATTTCGGAAATATTCTGGTTAAAATGAATATGGTATCTTTAGGAAATAGAAGAATCAAAGATCTTGATATTGTTCAGAAAAAGATTAAATATAAATTCAAAAATATAGATTTACTCAATCAAGCCCTCACTCATAGTTCATTTATCAATGAAAACAGTAAGGAATTCAAAGATTATGAAAAATTTGAATTTTTAGGCGACGCGGTAATTGGGCTCATCGTGAGTGAATATTCTTTGAGAGAATTTGATAATTTTTCTGAAGGTGAGCTTTCTAAATTCAGATCAAGGCTCGTTAGCAAGGCTAACTTAGCTAATTTAGCACAGACGATTGATTTGGGAAAGTTTTTGTTGCTTGGCAAAGGAGAGGAAAGAACAAATGGAAGGGATAAATATTCAATCCTTGCCAGTTCTTTAGAGGCTTTGTTTGGAGCAATATTTTTAGATAGTGGTTATAAAAAAACAAGCTCCGTTTTTTTAAAATTCCTTAAAAATACTGATATTTCTTCAAAATTTTTTGATGATAGAGACTACAAAAGTAAGCTTCAAGAGCTTTTTCAGGAAAAAATGGGCAAACGACCCGTATATAAGGTTGTTGATGAATATGGACCAGATCATTCTAAGACCTTTGAAATTGGTATATGTATTAATAAAAAGATCTTAGAAAGAGCAAAAGGAAGAAGTAAGAAAGAGGCAGAGCAAAATGCTGCAAAAATGGTTTTAAGGAAAGTCAAGAAAGAAGGTTTTAATTTTTGAGACCTAAAATTATACCTGTCTTCATACCCCACCTCGGTTGTGTTAATGACTGTATTTATTGTGATCAAAAAAAGATAACAGGAATTGAGCATAAGATTTCAAATAGAAAGATTAGAAAGACTATAGATTTATACCTTTTAAAAATCTTCTCCGATTATCCGAACATATCCTCAAGAAATATTCAGATCGCTTTTTACGGCGGCAATTTTACCGGTCTTGATATATCCCATCAAGAATCTCTACTGGAGATTTCAAAAAGTTATGTGGAGAGGGGAAGTGTAGGAAGCGTACGTATATCCACCAGACCTGATTTTTTAGATCAAAAGAAATTGATTTTTTTAAAAGAGAGATATGTAAAAACAATTGAGATTGGTGTGCAGTCCCTCGACGATTCTGTCTTAGCCATATCAGGGAGAAATTATAGCTCTAGGGTTGTTTATGATTCATTTAACCTATTGCGTGATAACCATTTTCAGATAGGTATTCAAATTATGCTCGGATTGCCAGGTGACACTTTTGAAAGTTTAAAATCAACGATTAAAAAGATAATCAATTGGAAACCTGATTTTGTGAGATTATATCCAACCTTAGTTATTAAAGGAACTCCATTAGAGAAGCTGTATAAGGAGAGAAAATATAATCCAATGAACCTCGATGAGGTCATCAGCCTATGCAAAATAATTCTCTTAAATCTGGAGATAAATAATATTCCAGTTATCAGATTGGGATTGCATCCATCGTTCAGTTTGCTCGATAAAATCATTGATGGTCCTTTTCACCCCTCGCTTAAATATCTAGTTAAATCAGAAATTGATTATGATTTAATGAATTTGATTTTCAGAAAATACAAAAGAGAGGTTTGTAATAGCGTTATTTTTTATATTCCAGAAAAAAGTCTTTCAGAATTTAGAGGTTTTAAGCGAAAAAATATCTTAAGAATAAAAGAGAGATTTAAAATAAACAATATAGATTTTGTTGAGAAGAAAGAAATCAAACAAGGAAATCTAATAGCGAGTTTTGATAATAAAGAAATTAAAATGAGCCAAAAAGATTTAATGTATCAGAACGATTACTCTCTATAAAATCTTTTTTGATAGCTGGAAAGTAATGAAAACATTTTTAAGCTCTTTCTTGCTTCTAATTTTAGGAGTTATCCTTGTTGTTTTTATCTCTTGCCAAAATATTTCAAAAAATGAACTTTCTCATCCTGTTCAAGAATCAAACTCTAAAAATGCTTTTCTCTCAGAAAGATTTCATCAGCTATCCCCAAAGAGTATTGCAATACTCCCCTTTATAGATTCGATAAAGGCCTCTCATAAAGACAAAGAAGAAAATTTTCTTACAGTCGATTCTGAAACGATTAGAAAAATCTTTTATGGTCATTTTTCACCACTCGGCTATCTTGATATTGAGTTAAATCACATCGACAGGATATTGGATATCAATGGGATCAGTGCTGATACTAATTTAAAGAAAATCTCTTCCCAAAAATTGGGACAGTTACTTAATGCAGATGCAATCATTTATGGGGATTTAAATCATTTTAACATAACCTATGCCTTCCTCTATTCACAGATATCTCTTGGGATATCGATGGAGATGATTTCTACAAAAACAGGGGAGATATTGTGGAGGGTTGATGATATCAAAAAGAATCATAATGTTAGGATAGGTCTAGATCCCATATCTGTAATGACTGGTGCTGTCCAGGCAGCAATAGTTTTAAGAAAGAAAAATATTATTAGGTTAGCTGAAGATTTATCAAGAGATTTGGTTAAGACCATTCCTGCAGCAAAGACAGAAAGGACAAGTATAACGTACAAGGGATGGGTAGATTCTGATAGTGATATATATAAATTAAAAGGAGAGACCATTAAGGTCTATTTTAAAGGGAAAACCGATCTCAAGATCGTGTTTGATATTGAGTCTATTATTGAAAATGTTCCAATGGAAGAAAAAGAAATAGGGATATATAAGGGAATATACAAAGTCAAAAAAGGTGATAACATAATAAAACCAAAAATTATTATTCGTTTTACAGAAAGGGATAAAAAGGATTTTGATAATCAGCTTGAATTAAAAACAGAAATCATCTTAGATACGACTCCGCCTCCCCCTCCGAAAATCGTAGATATTAAGAGACTCTCAAATGGATTTCTGTTGGTATGGAGATATCCAGAGATAAAGGATTTTGATTCTTTTAAAATCTATAGAAGAAACATAAAAGGGGATTACATCCTCTTATCAAGAACTACTGATAAATCTTACTTTTTGAAAGGGGACATGAAAGATACTCAATCCTATATTTTAACGGCAGTTGATATGACAGGGAATGAGAGTGAAGGAATTGAGCTGGTGCCAAAGTTTTAGATAGTTAGAACTTTTCTCCCCCCTCTCTTTAAGTTCTTCATTGTAAGCCAAAAACTCTCGTTTCAAAGAAGCCTCATATCATCTAAAACTTTAGCGTTAAGACAATGAATCGTTATTTGATTATTCATGTCTTTCCTGTTCGGAAATGTAAGTTTTACTTTTTTTACATTGAATTTTTTTATACAATTATCTTATAAGTATCAAATGAACTTTACTCCACATAGAAGAAAAAGATTTGTCCATCGGATCTGTTTTTAATTTTTAAAAGGAGTATGTATGGAAGTATTGACTTTCTTTTTTACAAAGATAGCAGGAGATAACCCTGTTATTCAAGGTCTATTGGGAGGCATTATCATTACCTTTTTAAATATGATAGGAGCATTTCTGATTTTTCTGTTTAGAAATGTAACTCAGAAATTTTTAGACAGCTCTCTGGGATTTGCTGCAGGCATTATGTTGACAGCAAGCTTTACAAGTTTGATTATTCCTGGGATTGAGCATGGGGGAGTGATACCTGTAATGATAGGGATAGTTCTTGGGGTTCTCATGCTGGAGATTGGTAATAATACTATTCCTCATATCCATTTTGTTCTTGGTAGGGAAGGTATAGAAACAAAAAGAATAAAGGCAGTGTGGCTTTTCATTTTTGCTATAACCTTGCATAATATGCCGGAAGGACTCGCTGTAGGTGTAGGTTTTGGCTCTGGAAATCTTAACGATGCTTTGGTTTTGATGATGGCAATAGGGATTCAGAACATACCTGAGGGGCTGGCGGTTTCTGTTTCTTCATTGAGTGCTGGTCTTGGGAAACGGTTTTACGCAACCTTTGTTGGAATACGGGCAGGTCTTGTTGAAATTCCCCTTGCTCTTATAGGGGCTTGGGCAGCCCACTCGATGAAGCCCATTCTTCCTTATGCCATGGGATTTGCTGCTGGTGCTATGCTCTATGTAATAAGTGATGAAATTGTTCCTGAAACACACCGTAAAGGGCATGAGAGGCTGGCCACCTTAGGCACAATGGCTGGTATTGTTGTAATGCTTTATTTAGATGTGACCTTGGGATAATAGCTTTTACCTTTTCTTAAAAATTCCCTTATATGAAATAAATTCCATAGATATTCTAAAGATTATTCTGGTAAATATGAACAGCTAGTGAACATTTTAAGAAAGGGTGTATCTTAGATAAAAAGCTTAATGACTAATTACAGGCAGTTTTATGGTAAAGGTTGTTCCTTCCCTCTCTTTGCTCTTAACCAAAATATCCCCATTATGAGCCTTGATAATCCCGTAGGAAACTGATAAACCCAATCCCGTCCCCTTCTCCCTCTTCTTCGTGCTAAAAAAGGGCTCAAAGATCTTGTCCCTTATCTCCTCAGGGATGCCTAAACCTGTATCACTGATATCAATATGGACCACCCCATTATCCTCCCCTGTCTGAATCCTTATTTCACCACCCTCTGGCATCGCATCCTGAGCATTTAAGATGAGATTTAATAAAACCTGGTGCATCTGCTGAGAAGAAACCATCACCTTCGGCAGGTCAGATGAAAACTCCTCCACCACCTTTACATTGCTGAGAGAAAGCTGGTTCTTTGTTAATAAAAGGGTTTTTTGTACGACAGTGTTTATGTCCAATAACTCTTTTCTTTCTGCTTCAGGGCGATGAAAGGCTAAGAGCTGCTTGACGATATTGGATATCCTGTTGATCCCCTCCAGAGCAAATTTTAGATACTTTCTATTCTGGCTCTTTTGATCTATATTTTTCATAACAGTAGAGACAAAGCTATCAATGGCTTGAAGAGGGTTATTGATCTCATGGGCAATACTGGCTGCTAATCGTCCTGTGGCTGCTAACCTCTCAGAATGAATCAGTTGAGCCTGAACATCCTTGAGCTCCCTTGTTCTCTCTTCAACTTTCTTCTCTAACTCCTGTCCCCATCCCTCTAATTCCTTCTTAGCCTCTTCAAGATCGCCGAAAAGCTTTTCTAAATCTTTAAACAGCCTTTCATTCTCAAGAGCAATAGCAGCCTGATCAGCAAAGGCAGATAAGACCTCTACATCCTTTTCAGTGAATTCCCTTTGCTTTTTTGACACCACAATTATAACTCCAATTACTTTTCCTTCAATACACATGGGAACACCAAGAGCAGACCTGAAACCATATTTTTTTGCTATCTCCCTGTGTTCGGGAAGAAGCATTGGATAATCAAAATAATTATCAGGAATAATAAGAGGTTTCTTCTCTTTAGCAATCCAACCACTTACACTCTCACCGATCTTTACTCTCTCCTTTTTCATTATCTCCATCCCTTCTTTCGTACCACTACCTCGAATAAGATAGTCTCCCTCTCTAACCCTGTAATTACATAAATCTGCACCAATGATTTGAGTAGCCTGCTCTGCTATCCAAGGGAGGAGGTCTTCTTTAGGAACAGTAGAAGTAATCTTTTTTCCCAATTTATAAAGGGCGTTAAGCTGATCTTTTGCTTTTTTTCTCTCTTTTATATCCCTAATTATAAACCAATATTTTAGAATTCTCTTACTCTTATCATGCTCAGCTATACCACGAAAACTAACCTCGACTTCTGTACCGTCCTTCTTTACAAACTGAAGCTCTTTATCGATAACCCCATTTTTCTTGAATTTAGGGAAAAAATCATCAAACTGCTTCTTGGTCTTTTCTTCCATAAGTATCAATATATGTTTTCCTATCAGTTCATCCTTATTGTAGTCAAACATATTTTCAATCGTCTTATTTACTTCTAAGATTATCCCCTTATTATCTAAAGAACAGTAACCATAAGGGGCATTATCATAAAATTTCTTCAATCTCTCCCCAGATTCTTTTAGGGCCTTGTTCGCATTCTTGTGCTCGTTGATTAAATGCTCCAGTTGAGAATTCTTGTAGATTAAGCCTAGATGAGTTTCCACAAGATCCTTGGACTGAAGTATGAGCTTCTCGTAAAGTTTGCTGTAACGATTTTCTTTTAAATCAAGGACGCAGATAGTACCAAAGGTATCGCCATTGGGCCAGATTAAGGGGAACCCAAAGTAAGAAATCATTCCTAATTTAATATCCGGGTTCTCTTTCCAATTCTTATCTTTCAAGGCATTTGAAACCAGCAGTTTCTTCCTTGTTTTTATTACCTTCTCACAATAGAGGCCAGCCAAATGTTCTTTATCCCCTACTTTGTAAGGATTATTTTTTGATTTGCTGGAGCGAAAGACCTCGATATAAGGGGGGTTGACTCTCATAATTAAGACAGCGGGTACATGAATAACCTCAGCCATAATATTAACGATGCTCTGCCACTTTTTTTTAATCTCAGCTGGGATTTTGATCTCTTTTGTTTTAATAGGTGGTTCCATGAGATTTAAATATTTAGATAATGATGAAAATTACCTTTTATTTATAACATAGTAATACGTAAAAGTCAATAAGCATTTAAAAATAAAGAGGTTAAAGGAATCGATAATTACATAAGAGAATAAAAGCCGATTTTAAACATCCAATGAAATCGAATCACAATTCTTCTTTAAAAACCCAATTTTTTATATTACAATGACTTAAAATTTATAAAAACTATGGAAATGTCGGTATGAAAAAAGTAAGAAAAAGTATGTACATACCAGCCCTAGGTATTTTAGGTTTTATTCTTGTTTTAATCATTGTCCTTGCCTTCGGTACTTATAGAAATATCCACAAGCATAAGCAGCAAATGGAAAGACATCTTTTAAGGGAAGGAACCACTTTGATCAGGGCCTTTGAGGCAGGAACAAGGAGCGGGATGATGGGGATGGGATGGGGAAGGAATAGGTTGCAAACCCTTGTTGAAGAAACGGCAAAAGAGCCTGATATCGCTTATATTATATTGGTAGATGAAAAAGGAACTATTGTTGCCCATAATCAGAGAGAACGTATCAATACCCCATTTAAAAGAGATATCGATTTAGAAAAAATAAGAAAGGAGGATAAGATAATTACGATTGTAAGAGAAATAAAGCCGAATGAAAGGGTTTTTGAAATTATCAAACCCTTTTATCCCATAGATGTGGGATTTGGAGGACATAGGATGGGGGGGATGCGCGGATTCGGAAAGGGGAGACCAACCTTTGAAACGGA
>DATKYB010000003.1 GCA_035528715.1 Nitrospinota bacterium
GGTATTATCAAAAAAAATGGATAAAAATAAAACCAAGATCAAAAAGATGCCCTCTCTTTCTTTAATCAAAAGTTATTTCTTCGCGGCGATTATATTCTTGATAATGATAAATTGTGGAGAGCCATCAAAAAACACCGGTAAAGAGGTGGTTGCTACGATTAATAACAAAAAGATATACCTAGAAGAGCTTCAGGCAAAAATCGGTTTTTTAAAGCCCATAAAGAGCGTCACGGATGACAAGCAAATTTTTGACTTAAAAAGGGAGATATTAAATAAAATGATAGAAAGAGAGGTTATTCTGCAAGAAGCCATTAGGCTTGGAGTAGAGGCTTCTTCAGATGAGGTCGAAAGTAGAGTAAAAAGCTTACTCACGGATTACTCACAAAAAGAGCTTGACAGGACTCTAGAGAGAGAAAACGTTAATTTTAAGGGATGGAAGCTAAGAGTAAAAGAGGACTTGATGATAGACAAATTAATATATCAAGAGATAAATAGCAAAATCGTCGTGACTGATAAGGAGATTCAAGAATACTACAATCAGCATAAAGAAGAGTTTCATCAGCCAGATCAGATTAGAGCACTACAGATTGTTGTTGAAAAGGAGGAAGAGGCTTATAAGGTTCTCGAAGAGCTTTCTTCAGGCAAAGATTTTAAAAAGTTAGCACAGGAGAAATCGATTAGTCCTGATGCATTGGAAGGGGGAGATTTAGGATTTTTTAGCAAAGGAGAGATGCCAGAGGAGTTTGATAATACTGTTTTTAAACTCAAAAAGGGAGAGATCAGTAATATTGTAATAACTCCATACGGATTTCATATTTTTAAGGTTATAGATAAAAGAAAGGGTGGCGTGAAGAGATTGTCATCAGCTAGCGAAAAGATTAAGAAGAAACTCATGATGCAGAAACAGAATGAGAGATTTCGAATCTGGGTTAAGGGCTTAAAAGAAAAAGCAACCATTACAATTAATGAAAAATTGCTTTCCTAATCATATTATGAAATTAAAACTCAAAAAAGCCGAATTATTAAAGACCTTTCTCTTCTGTCTACTGGGAACCTTGTGGATAGTTGGCTGTTCTTCCTCAAAAAACACTGCGAGTAAAACTTCAGGACCAAAAATTTCTCATAGAAGTATTGAAAAAAAAATTGAATATAAAGAACCCTTATATGGAAAAACAGTAGATAGAGTTGCTGGAAAGGTCAATAATGATATCATTACCTTAAGTGAGATTCAAGAGATGAGCCTACCCCTTTTGCAGGAGATTAGAGAGACATATTCGGGTCATGAAAAAGAGGTTAAAATAAAAGAGACTGAAAAGGAGTTTTTAGAAAAATTAATCGAGAACAAGCTTCAGTTACAAAGAGCTGAAAAAAGAGGGATTTATGTTGCTGAAAAGGAAATAGATAATGCTGTAGAAGATGTTAAGAAAAGAAATTCCATATCGGATGAGGATCTGAAGAGACTTCTAAAAGAAGAGGGATTGTCCATAGAGGACTATAGAGAGCGTTTAAAAGAGCAGATTCTTATAACAAGGGTTTTTAATGCCGAGGTCCGGTCAAACGTAGTGGTAACTGAAGAGGAGATAAGAGAATATTATAATGAGCATATAAATAAGTTTACAAAGCCAGCAGAGGTGGAGATAAGACAGATATTATTTTTGAATGACACCAATGCTAGTGACCCCCAAAGAGATGAAAAGGAAGCAAAAGCAAGAGATATTCTTAAGAAGATTCGAGAAGGGGCAGATTTCACCGAGATGGCACGCAGATATTCAGAGGGCCCCTTGGCAGACAAGGGAGGATATATTGGAGGATTCAAAAAAGGAGAGATGATCCCAGCAATTGAGAAAGCGGCCTTTACTTTAAACGAAGGAGAGGTAAGTGATTTAATAAAGACTGAGCAAGGGATTCATATAATTAAAATAGAAAAAAGGATGTTTGATGCTGCCAAACCTTTAGATGAAGTTGGGGAAGAGATTGAAAGAGAGTTATTTAAAGAAAAAATCAAGGCCAAATATGACCAATGGATGGAGGGGCTGAAAAAGGGAGCTGTAATCGAGAGGTTTTTATAGAAAAAATTTTAAAAAATCATAAATAAAAGCTTGCAAAATTATTCAGAAAGGTATAATTTATTACAGAAAAGGAAATTCGTTAAGTAAAAGAGCACTAAACCACTCTTTAAAATAGTCCTGAGAGACTATTAAGGGATGGAGAATGAAGAGATCGAAAAAATTAAATAAGAAAAATCAAAAAATTACAAATTACCTCCTTACAATAGTAGGGAGGTTTTTTTGTGCCTTATTCTTAATGCATGATATAAACTAAATCAAAGAGTATAAGAGGGGAAGATATGGCTGAAGTAATGAATGAAAAAGAGATCAATAGAGCCTTAACGAGGATATCTCATGAGATATTAGAACGGAACAAAGGGTGTAAAAACCTCGTGTTGATAGGGATTAGAACAAGAGGGGTCTATCTGGCTGAGAGAATAAGGTCAAAGATTAAACAGATTGAAGGAGAGGATATTCCCGCAGGAATTATTGACGTTACATTATACAGAGACGATTTACACAGAGAGATTCCCCAGCATATTGTTAGAAAGACAGAGATTCCTTTTTCATTGAAAGATAAAAGAGTGATTCTCGTCGATGACGTTCTCTATACGGGAAGAAGCATAAGGGCTGCACTCAATGCCTTAATAGACTTTGGAAGGCCAAGCGGTATTCAACTTGCTGTTTTAATAGATAGGGGCCACAGGGAGCTTCCTATTAGGGCAGATTATGTAGGGAAAAATCTACCCACCTCTAGAAGAGAGTCTGTTAAGGTAATGTTAAAAGATAAGGATGGTGATGAGAAAGTTATTATAGAGGAGCAGATTCAAGAATGAGAGGAATATAAGTCATGAAAAGAAAACACCTTCTTGGAATTCAAGGGCTAGATAAAAAAGAGATTCTATTTATCCTAGATACAGCAGAATCTTTCAGGGAAATATCCAAAAGAGAGATTAAAAAGGTTCCGACACTTCGCGGAAAGACATTGATCAACTTTTTCTACGAGCCGAGCACAAGGACAAGAACCTCTTTTGAGATAGCCGGAAAACGTTTAAGCGCAGACGTAATTAATATCTCTGCATCTGGGAGCAGCTTGTTTAAAGGAGAGACCCTAAAGGATATGGCGAAAAACTTAGAGGCCATGAATCCTGACATTTTGGTTATCAGACACCCTTGCCCAGGCACACCCCTTTTTTTGGCAAACATTATGGATTGCTCCATTATTAATGCAGGGGATGGCGCCTGCGAACACCCAACCCAAGCGCTTTTAGACCTCTTTACAATTAGAGAAAAAAGGGGGAGGCTTGAGGGGCTTAAGGTGGCTATTATCGGAGATATTTCCCATAGCAGGGTAGCGCGGTCAAATTTCCATGCAATGTTAAAGCTGGGAATGAAGGTGTCGGTTGCAGCTCCCTCAACGATGATTCCTCCATATCTCGAGAGATTTGGGGTTAAGGTATTTAATTTTATGGAAGAAGCCATCAAAGACGTGGATGTCATTATGATGTTAAGGATACAGCTTGAAAGACAGACAAACAATCTCTTCCCGTCTATCAGGGAGTATTCTAGATTTTTTTGCCTCAACCCTGAGAGATTAAAAATGGCTAAAGAGGATGTTCTGATTATGCATCCCGGGCCTCTAAACAGAGGAGTAGAGATAGATCCAGAGGTGGCGGATGGACCTTATTCTATTATACTCAATCAGGTGTCAAATGGAGTGGTGGTTAGAATGGCTATATTATATTTACTGTCCGGAAGGAGTGATGATGATGCTATTGATTAAAAAAGGAAGGGTTTTAGATCCTGCAAGCAAAACAGATGATACGATGGATATTTTAATAAAGGATGGCAAAATAAATTCCATAGAAAAAAACCTCTCAGCTAAAGAGGAAATAGAGGTGATTGATGCCAAGGGAAAGTTGGTGGTTCCAGGTCTTATTGATGTCCATACCCACCTTAGAGAGCCTGGATATGAATATAAGGAAACGATTAAGACAGGCACAGAAGCGGCGGCTGCCGGAGGATTTACCTCGATAGCATGTATGCCCAATACCATGCCAGTAAACGATAATAAATCGGTGACAGATTTTATCATCGCTCAAGCAAGAAACGGAGGGACTGTCAACGTATATCCTGTGGGAGCAGCAACAAAGGGACAGAAGGGCGAGGAGCTTGCTGAGATAGGAGAATTGAAGGAAGCAGGCGTTGTGGCGGTATCCGACGATGGAAGGCCTGTGATGAATAGCGAAGTAATGAGAAGGATCTTAGAATATACAAAGATGTTTAACCTTCCTGTTATATCCCATTGCGAGGATCTTTTTCTTTCCGCTGAGGGGGTAATGAATGAAGGCTATTTTTCAACCTTATTAGGTCTGAAGGGCATTCCGGAAGCTGCAGAAGAGGTTATGGTGGCGAGGGACATAGCCTTAGCAGGGCTAACCAAGGGAAAACTCCACATCGCCCATATAAGCACAAAAGGTTCATTGAGATATATAAAAGAGGCCAAAGAGCGAGGCATTGATGTTACTTGTGAGGTAACCCCCCACCACTTTACATTAACAGAGGATTATCTAAAGGAGTATGATACAAATTACAAAATGAACCCTCCTCTGAGGACAGAGGAAAACAGAGAAGCATTACTGCATGGACTCAGGGACGGGACAATAGATATCATTGCTAGCGATCATGCCCCACATGAGATTACATCAAAAGAGGTAGAATTTGACCACGCTTCTTTTGGGATTATCGGCTTGGAGACCACACTGCCCCTGACACTTAGGCTGGTCCATGAAAAGGTTATTTCCCTAAAAGAGGCAATAGCTAGGCTTACCATCAACCCTTCCAGGCTTCTTAATCTGAACAAGGGGAGCTTAGGAATCGGGAAAGATGCTGATATTACTATCATAGACCTAGAAAAAGAGGAACGCATCGATATTAAAAAATTTAGATCAAAGAGTAAGAACTCCCCTTTTGATGGCTGGAGATTAAAGGGGGTTGTGGAAAAAACAATCGTAGGAGGGAGGATCGTATTTGATAGAGCAGAAAAAGGCTAAGCTTGTTTTGGCTGACGGTACTGTGTTCGAAGGAAGGAGTTTTGGGGCCAGGGGCGAGGCTGTTGGAGAAGTCGTCTTCAATACAAGCATGACGGGCTATCAGGAAATCATGACAGACCCATCCTATAAGGGACAGATCGTTACCATGACCTATCCCTTGATAGGAAACTATGGAGCAAACGAGGAGGACCATGAGTCAATCATGCCCCAGGTTGAGGGGTTTGTTGTTAAAGAGAACAGCCTCTATCCGAGTAATTGGCGCTCCAAAAAGACATTGGATGAATATCTTAAAGAAAATAATATTGTGGGTATCGAAGGTATCGACACAAGGAGCTTAACAAGACATATAAGGGATGTAGGAGCCCAAGAGGGTATTGTCTCTTCAGAAGACCTTGACAGCAAGAGCCTTCTTAGAAAAGCCAAAAAGTCTCCTGGGCTTATTGGAAGGGATCTGGTCAAAGAGGTTACATGCAAAAAGGGATATCAATGGAGCCAAGGGGAATGGTCTCTAAAAAAGGGCTATAAAGAATTCTCTCCTTTAGAAGATAACAAGGAGAGATTTAATGTGGTCGCCTATGACCTGGGAATCAAATACAATATATTGAGGAAACTGGTTGAGGCTGGATGTAATGTTACCGTCGTTCCGGCAGACACAGAGGCAGAGAAGGTATTAGAACTCAATCCGGATGGCATACTCCTCTCCAATGGCCCAGGAGATCCTGAAGGCGTTCCGTATGTAGCGCAAAATGTAAAAAAGCTTTTAGAGAAAAAACCGATTTTTGGTATCTGCCTTGGACATCAGATTCTGGGATTGGCTTTTTTGGGGAAAACCTTTAAGTTAAAATTTGGACACAGGGGTGGCAATCAACCTGTGATGGACTTAAGCACTGAAAAGGTAGAGATTACCTCGCAAAATCATGGATTTGCTGTAGATTCAGAAAGCCTGCCAGACGATATTAGAATAACCCATATCAATCTAAACGACAGAACCGTTGAGGGGCTCATGCATCAAGAGCTACCCATATTTTCTGTTCAGTACCATCCAGAAGCCTCGCCCGGTCCTCATGATGCCTCCTATCTATTCAAGCGTTTTATGGAGAGCATGAGGAAGAGCAAGAAATAACCTCTCTTAATAAGGAATAAGGGCTTGCCAAAGAGAAAAGATATAAAAAGCATACTGCTCATTGGCTCAGGACCGATTGTGATTGGCCAGGCGTGTGAGTTCGATTATTCTGGAACACAGGCCTGCAAAGCCTTAAGAGAAGAAGGGTACAGGGTTGTATTGGCAAACAGCAACCCTGCAACCATTATGACAGACCCAGAGATGGCCCACTCTACCTATATCGAACCGCTTATACCTGATGTTATTGAGAAGATTATTGATAAAGAAAGACCCGATGCCCTGCTTCCAACAATGGGGGGACAGACAGGCCTCAATCTTGCTGTAGCCCTTGCAGAGGGAGGAGTTTTAGAGAGGTACAAAGTAGAGCTAATCGGGGCCAAGCTGGATGCCATCAAAAAGGCTGAGGATAGGGATCTGTTTAAAAGGGCCATGGATAAAATAGGACTTGACCTGCCAAAGAGCGGATATGCCCATTCAAAAAAAGAGGCATGGGAAATAATAAAAGAGATAGGCTTCCCTGCTATTATCAGGCCTTCTTTTACATTGGGGGGGACAGGAGGAAATGTGGCCTATAATGGGGAAGAGTATGAGGAGCATATAGAATGGGGGCTTAGTGCCAGCCCGAGGCACGAGATACTCATTGAACAGTCTGTTTTGGGATGGAAAGAGTATGAGCTTGAGGTGATGCGGGATCTTAAAGACAATGTGGTGATTGTCTGTTCCATTGAAAATCTTGACCCTATGGGAATACATACGGGGGATAGTATTACAGTGGCGCCAGCCCAGACACTTACGGATAAAGAGTATCAGATGATGCGTGATGCGGCAATCGAGATCATTCGAGAGATAGAAGTAGAAACAGGGGGTTCGAATATCCAGTTTGCCGTAAATCCAGAGGACGGAAGGCTGGTGGTGATTGAGATGAATCCGAGGGTATCAAGGAGTTCAGCCCTCGCATCAAAGGCTACAGGCTTTCCTATTGCGAAGTTTGCTGCCAAGCTGGCAATCGGCTATACCTTAGATGAGATACCGAATGATATAACAAAAGAAACACCCGCTTCCTTTGAACCCACCATTGATTATTGCGTGGTAAAGTTTCCAAGGTTTGCCTTTGAAAAGTTTCCTGAGGCCGATCAGACCCTGACAACCCAGATGAAATCTGTAGGAGAAGCGATGTCGATTGGCCGGACCTTTAAAGAGGCCCTGCAAAAAGCGATTCGGTCCCTAGAAATAGATAGCTATGGGTTGGATAGAAGGGAACTGGAAGAAAAGGGAGAGGAGAGGCGAAAGCAGATCATCGAAAAGCTAAAGACCCCTAACTGGGAGAGGGTATGGTACATAGCTGAGGCAATAAGAGAAGGGTTTTTATTGGATGAGATCTTTGAGCTGACAAAGATTGATAGATGGTTTTTATTTAATATCAAAGAGATCGTTGAACTAGAGGAGACCTTGAAAAAAGACTTTAAAATCGCCTCTAGGGAAGAGAGTTCTTTTAAGCTTTTAAAGAAAGCCAAAGAATATGGTTTTTCCGATAAAAAGCTGGCAGAACTTCTTTCTACTGAAGAGGGGACAATAAGAGACTTAAGGAGGGAGAGGGGGATAAAAGCGGTATTCAAAAGGGTGGATACCTGTGGCGCAGAATTTGAGGCCTATACGCCCTACCTCTATTCCACGTATGAGAGAGACTGTGAGGCCATGCCTAGCAATTTAAAAAAGATAGCTATCCTGGGGAGCGGTCCTAACAGGATAGGACAGGGAATAGAGTTTGATTACTGCTGTGTTCACGGAGCCTATGCCCTTAAAGAGGATGGATTTGAGACCATAATGGTTAACTGCAATCCAGAGACGGTGAGCACTGACTACGATACCTCAGACAGGCTCTATTTCGAACCCCTTACCTTTGAAGATGTCATGAATATCATCGAGGTAGAAAGCCCTGATGGAGTAATTGTGCAGTTTGGCGGTCAAACCCCCCTAAAACTGGCTGTTCCGCTTCAAAGAGCGGGTGTTAAGATTATAGGAACCTCTCCTGACAGCATTGACAGGGCTGAAGACAGAGAGAGGTTTAAAGAGCTTCTTTTAAAGCTCGATTTAAAACAGCCAAAAAATGGGATAGCCATTTCTACTGATGGTGCCATTCCTGTGGCCAGGCAGATTGGATTTCCAATTATTGTCAGGCCTTCCTATGTCTTGGGCGGAAGGGCGATGGAGATCGTATATGACGAGATAGAGTTAGAGAAATATATGAGGTTTGCTGTGAAGGCTTCTTTTGACCATCCTGTTCTTATCGATAAGTTCTTAGAGGATGCTATTGAAATAGACGTCGATGCAATCTCTGATGGAACAAGGGTCGTTATCGGAGGCATCATGGAACATATTGAAGAGGCCGGGATCCATTCTGGAGACAGCGCCTGTTCCCTGCCTTCTTATTCCATATCCGAAGGGCTTCTAAGTGAGATATTGAGACAGACAAAACTCCTTGCCTTAGAGCTAAATGTTGTTGGTCTCATCAATATTCAATATGCAATAAGGAATGGGGACATCTATATCCTTGAGGTAAACCCAAGGGCATCAAGAACCATACCCTTTGTCAGCAAGGCTATTGGTGTGCCTTTAGCCAAGCTAGCAGCAAGGGTCATGACCGGAAAGACCTTAGAGGAACTCGGTTTTATCGAGGAGAAAAGGCCCAAGCACTTTTCTGTAAAAGAGGCTATCCTTCCCTTTATAAAATTTCCTGGGGTTGATACGATTTTGGGTCCTGAGATGAAATCTACTGGAGAGGTTATGGGCATCGGTTCCTCTTTTGGCAAGGCTTTTGCTAAATCCCAGCTGAGCGCAAACGGCTCTATCCCAACAGATGGAACAGCATTCCTAAGCGTTAAAGATAAAGACAAGCCCCAAGCTGTTAGGCTAGCCAAGGAACTCTTTTCCATAGGCTTTAAGATTATCGCCACAAGGGGGACAGCAGCGGCCATCAATCAATCAGGCATTCCTGCAGAACCTGTCCTAAAGGTGAAAGAGGGACGACCTCATATTGTGGATAAGATAAAAAATGGTGAGGTAAACCTTGTTATCAATACCCCTATTGGAAAGAGCTCACTCAGGGATTCCTATTCAATAAGGAGAACAGCGCTGGTTTGCAATATCCCCTATTGCACCACCATCCCAGGAGCATTTGCAGCAACCCATGGCATTAAGGCCCTAAAAGAGGGGAAGCTCAGTGTTTCTTCCCTGCAAGAGTATCATCAGGCAAAGGATTTGTTAAGCAAGGCATAAAAAATCTAAAGCCCGATACAATCGGGCTTTATATGAATCTATAAAATCAATAGGTCCTAGCACCTTGAGGGCGCGCAGAGATTTTCTTCATTTTTAGCGGCCCTTCCGCACTTTGTGCAGACAAACTCAGCACCCTTCGCAAGTTTTTTAATAACATCAAAGTCTTCAGCCTTTGCTAGCTGGCACATATGTTTTTCATGACCCAAACACTCCTCTTTTGTAACTTCCGCCATAGAAAATCCTCCTTTCTTATTTAATGAGAGACTCTTTTAAATAAATAATAGATATCATGGGTTCTGTCAATACTTTTCTTCAACCCCCCTTTTTTTGGAAAAATTTTACAGAGATAGCGAAAAACCTTCTTAACTCTTTTAAATCCAATAAGATAAAATGTCTAAAGTAAACAGAAAAATAGACCGATAATATAGGAGATAAATTATAAAGTTTTTGGGGAGTCAGATGGGAGAAGTCTTAGAAAAACAAGACATTGCCTATGCAAAGAATATCATCGATCTTTTCCTTAAAGCCAGAGATTCTCAAGAGATTCATAACGGAAAAAAAGAGGTCTCTTCAAGAATAATCGATGAAATTTATCAGGAATTTTCTCGAATTTTGACCCTAAAGGAAAAATTGAATTTTGGAATCAAAGGGAACAGGATAGAATATGATTCTGAACCGGTCTATGCCAGCATAGAGAAAAAGGACAACCTCGCCCTCTTCTTTTTTAATGACGGAATCAGGGAGATTAGCTTTAAAAAGGGGCTCACCAAGGAAGAAACAAAGAAGTTTGTTAAGATCGTCTCTACAGACTTTGACTCAGAAAGAAAAGAAGATGATGTCGTTACCATTCTTTGGGAGAAGAACTTTCAGCATATTGGCTATGTTGTTGATGAAGCCTATATGACGAGAGATGAGCAAAAGGATATAGAGAAGCTTGTTGATAGGCTTGGCAGGGCTAAAAAGGTCTTTAGGATGTATGCTGAAAACAATCCCGTCCATTCAAAAATCATTAATGACCTTTATGAAATCCTTTCTGATTTTTTAAACATAAAGGATGTATTGAGACTCCATATTGAACAAAACAAAATATTTTTCAAGTCTAAAGAAGTCTATACAAATCCAGAGCGGCAAAGTAACCTCGCCCTCTTCTTTTTTAGGGATGGAATCAGACAGCTTTCCTTTAAAAAGGGACTCACTCTAAAAGAATTAAGAGATTTTCTTAAAATTATCTCTTTTGATTTTGATGTAGATAAGGAAGAGAATGACCTGGTTACATTGATGTGGGAGAAGGAATTTCAACATATTACCTATTATGTTGATGAAAACTTTCTTTCTGAAGGAGATGATTTTGAAGAAAAGGCTGTATCGGAACTTAAAAAAACCTATATAGAACAGGAGGAGAAGGATTTTAAAATTCAAAAAAAACCAATTAAAGAAGAGGATGGAGAAGAAGTTCTTGGCATAGAGATTTCTCCGCTCACAGATAAAGATTACCAATACATTGCTTTGGAGGTTGAGAAGAGCTCTAGGGATAAAACAGAGAGGCTTATGAATACTGCCCTGGGACTTTTTCATGCCACAGAGGACGCCTCTGAATATAAAGATATAGAAAATGCCATAAAAAATACTATAAACTACACCATTGAGACGAGCAAATTTAATATAGTAATTAGGTTTTTAGAAAGATTAAGGGAAGACTATCTTAAAAAGGAAGAAAAATATAGTTTTTCACCTCATTTATCGAATATTGTTTATCATTTAAGTTCAGAAAAAGTCATTGATCTGATTGGACAAATGTTTGATAGGGAAGTTCAGGTCGATGAAGAGACAAAAGAAAAATTTATTTCCCTTCTTGATAAAAGGGCCATTATTCCCTTAGCAAAAAAGCTGGCCGATTTAAAGAGTATCACAGCTACAGAGACCTTTCTTCATGCTTTAACCGTGCTTGGCAAACAGGATATCGATGCCCTTGCAGAGGGTCTTAACAATGAGAACTGGTTTGTTGTAAAGAATATTATCTCGATCTTAAGAGAGATTGGGGATAAAGATGCCTTAGGACGTCTCAAGGAGTGTATAGGGCACAGCGATAAGAGGATAAGAAGGGAAGCGATTAAAATCCTGGCAAAACTCAGCGGAAATGAGGCTTTAGAGACGATTAAGAAGGCCTTGGAGGATGAAGACCCTTTTATACGCTCCCTTGCTATCAAATCTTTAGAAGAGATAGATTCTCAAGAATCAAAGAGAATTATCCTAGAAAAGATTCAAGAGAAAGATTTTCCTCATAAGAGTTATAGCGATAAAAAAGGATATTTTCAGATTCTGTCAAAGACAAAAGACCCCGAAATAAAAAATCTTCTTTTAAAAATTTTTAAAAAGAGAAGCCTTTTCAAAGGTGCAATGCATAATGATACAAAGGCGGTTATTGCATATTATTTTGGGAATACACAATTTAAAGAGGCCCTTCCTTATCTTAATAAATTAAAAAATTCAAGACACAAACTTCTCAGGACCAATGTCAATATAGCAATCAGGAAGATAAAAAATGGTTGATAATCCACAAATACAGGAAGACAGAACGCCAAGAAGCCTCATTAATCATCTGTCCATTCTTCTTAGAAATCTACAGATACATGATCCCAACAACACGGCTGTTAGAGATTCAATCGAGAAATTCATGAAGCTTGTTACCCCTGTTCTCAACTCAGAAAAAGAGCTCAGAATCGACCTCATCGGAGAGTACTTCTATTTGAATAATTCAAGGGTAAAGTTTCCATTGAACCTTCTCCAGAGCTTTGATTTTCTCATAAGTGAGTTCAAAAAGAGAAGGCTTGGGAGCATTATCTTTGGTGAGCATACCAACCTAACAGACATCCAGAGTCTCATCATGGCGCTTCTTGCATCTTCTTCTTCGGGCGATCCTTTGGAATCCATGGAGACAATCCTTAAAGATGTTGACAACATCTGGATTGAGGAGTTCCATGAGGCGAAAGAGACGCAAGTCGTGGACAAAAAAAAGGGTGTTACGAAGGCATATTATAATGTTGTTTCATGTGCGAAGAGCATTGCTGAGCGGATCAAAACAAATGAAAAAATTGAGTTTAAAAAGGCAAAAAGAGCGATTGAACCGATTTTAGATTTGGTCATAGCTGAAGAACCCCTCCTCTATGGAATGACTGCAATAAAGGACTATGATGAGTATACCTATTACCATTCTGTTAATGTGTGCATCTTTTGTGTTACCATTGGCCAGAAGTTAGGTTTAAGCAGGAAGGCATTGAGAGATCTAGGTATCGTTGGCCTTTTTCACGATATCGGAAAGACCCACATCCCCGTTGCTATTCTCAATAAACCAGGCAAATTAAACGAGTACGAATGGAAAATCATGAAAAAGCATCCTTTTGAGGGCTTTAGAGAAATCATCAAAATGAGAAAAGTTGATCAACAGCTTATGAGAATGGCCATGGCTTCCCTAGAACACCATATCAAGTGTGACCTTTCGGGATATCCGAGTGTTAAGCATATATCTGAATTGAATCTTTATTCAAAGATTGTATCCATAGCGGATCAGTATGATGCAATGACATCAGCCCGGGTTTACTCCCGTGAGCCAAAGTCGCCAAACAAGACACTTACTATTATGGTAGAAAACGCTGGTTCTGATCTCGATCCCGTTTTGCTTAAGGTCTTTTTAAATATTGTCGGCACCTTTCCTATCGGCTCTTTTGTTAGTCTCAATACAAAAGAGGTGGGATTTGTACAGGAGTCCAATAAATTCCTTTTTGAAAGGCCAAAGGTTCTTATTATTTTTGACAGCAAAGGGCAAAGAATAGAGAAACCCTTTGTGAAAGACCTCTCTCGAAAGGATGAGCAAGGAAGGTATTTAGGCGCGATAACAAGGACCCTTGATCCGAAAGAGTATAATATAAGCTATGCTGAATATATATTAAACTAGCCTTACCTCTCTTTAGAAATAATCATTCTCCCTTTTTTGGCTTACCCCTTTTGCCTTGACAAATATTATCCTCTCTGTTATCAAAAGGTGCGATAATCTGTTTTTTCATTCCATCCGAAGGGGTTATTTGTGGCTTTTAAGAACCTAAGAGAATTTGTCTCTCGATTAGAAAAAGAAGGGGAGCTAAAGAGGGTTTCTGTTCCAGTTAACCCTGAGCTAGAGATTACTGAGATTGCTGATAGGGTGGTGAAAAGGTCTGGCCCTGCCCTTCTCTTTGAAAGGGTTGTGGGCTCAAAGGTCCCTTTACTCATTAATGCTTTTGGATCGAAAAGGAGGATGGCCCTAGCCCTTGGGGTTGGGGACATAGAAGAGATTGCCAAGGAGATTCAATCTCTTATTGAAACAGAGATTCCATCAGGACTTTTTGATAAGATAAAGACCCTAGCAAGAGCGGCAAAGCTCACCTCTTTTACGCCTGAGATAGTAAAGAATGGAGAGTGTAAGGATGTCATCATAAAAGAGAACCCATCCTTAAATATCTTACCCATTATGAAATGCTGGCCAGAAGACGGAGGGAGATATCTTACCCTTCCACAGGTATTCACCAAAAGCCTCAAAGATGGAAAGAGGAATGTGGGGATGTACAGGATGCAGGTCTTTGATGAGAAAGCAGCTGGGATGCACTGGCATATCCACCACGATGGCGCAAGGCATTTTCAAGAATATAAGAATGCAGGAAAAAGGATGGAGGTTGCTGTTGCTCTTGGTGGGGACCCTGCCCTTACCTATGTGGCTACTGCGCCCCTTCCTCCAAACCTTGATGAAGTCTTGTTTGCGGGGTTCTTAAGGAAAAAGAAGGTTCAGCTCGTTAAAGGGGAGACCATTGATATCGAGGTGCCGGCAAATGCTGATATTATTCTTGAGGGATATGTAGAGCCAGATGAGATGAGAAGGGAAGGCCCTTTTGGAGACCATACGGGCTATTATTCTCTGGCTGATGATTATCCTGTGTTTCATCTGACCTGCATCACCCATAAAAAAGATCCCATCTATCCTTCAACGATCGTTGGAAAGCCACCCATGGAAGATGCCTTTATGGGAAAAGCAACAGAGAGAATATTTTTACCCCTCATAAAGATTCAGATTCCTGAGATTATCGATATCAACTTTCCTATAGAGGGCGTGTTTCATAATCTTGCTATCATCTCCATCGATAAGAGATATCCCTTTCATGCCAGAAAGGTCATGCACAATATCTGGGGAATGGGCCAGATGATGTTTACAAAGACCATTATCATTGTCGATGCTGATATTGATATCCATAACCTTAATGAAGTACTGTGGAGGGTAACCAGCAGCATAGATCCCAGAAGAGATATCACCTTTACTGATGGGCCTGTAGATGTTCTTGATCACGCATCACCTCTTCCAACTGTAGGATCAAAGATGGGAATTGATGCCACAAAAAAATGGAAAGAAGAGGGGTTTAATAGAAAGTGGCCTAGCGAGATTGAGATGTCCAAAGATATTATCGAGCTTGTAGAGAAGAGATGGAAGGAGTATGGTTTTGATTCTCAAGAAAAAAAGGAAAATCTTTGATGTATAGAAAACTCTCTGTCATCTTAGAGGATATAAAGTTTGAGCACACCCTCTTTGCCCTCCCCTTTGCCCTTATGAGCGCATTTATTGCAGCAGGCGGTATTCCGCTTTTGGATAAATTGTTCTGGATATTAGTGGCCATGGGAGGGGCTCGGAGCGCTGCGATGTCCTTTAATCGGGTTGTTGATGCAAAATTTGATAAAGTAAATATCAGAACAAGGAACTGGGCCATTCCTTCTGGAAAACTTAAAAAATCCCAATATACCATCTTTATTTTTATTTCGATCCTTATTTTCGAGCTGGCATGTTTTAACTTAAACACCTTGGCTTTTTATCTCTCGCCCCTCGCTCTCTTTATTTTATTCTTCTACTCCTTTACCAAGAGATTTACGATATTTTCCCATTTCTTTTTGGGATTGGCTCTTGGGATTGCGCCTGTTGGTGCATGGATTGCCATAAGGGAGGAGATTTCCCTTGCCTCTCTGATTATTGGACTCTCCGTTCTTTTATGGACCGCGGGATTTGATATCATTTATGCCTGTCAGGATGTAGAATTTGATAAAGAACAGAAACTCTTCTCTTTTCCAGAGAGATTTGGCATTTCCTTTTCCCTTCGTTTCTCATATTTCCTCCATATGATTGTCATCATAACATTAGCTCTCTTGATATTTATAGCTGATTTGAGACATATCTATCTTGTTGGATGGTTGATGATTAGCCTTCTCTTGATATATGAACACCGAATTATAAAGCCTTCTGACCTATCGAGAGTTAATACGGCCTTTTTTACCATAAATGGTGCGGTAAGCCTTTTTCTCATGTTTTTTACCCTTTTTGATATCCTCTATGGAAGATTTTTTATTTAGTGACAAAGCATTATTAAAGATAGCTGATAAGGTGAGAGAGGAAAGACGTCTTTCTTTTGAAGACGGAGTTTTGCTCTTTAAATCTCCTGATCTTTTGGGCTTGGGTTATCTTGCTAACATTGTCAGGGAAAGAAAGAACGAAAATAGAGCCTATTTTGTTAATAATCGACACATCAATCCCACAAATATATGTGTAAATCTCTGTAGATTCTGTGCCTTTGGAAAAGAGCGGGGGGATAAGGGTGCCTATGAATTATCCATGGATGAGATACTCAAGAAGGCAGAAAAAGGGGTTGAGCAGGGAGCAAAAGAGTTTCATGTTGTTGGGGGATTACATCCCGACCTTCCCTTTGAATACTATCTGGAAATATTAAAAAATCTCAGCTTAAGATTTCCAGACATACACATTCAGGCCTTTACAGCTGTAGAGATCGATTATTTCTCTCGTATTTCTTCTCTTTCTTTGGAGGAGACCCTAGGCAAGCTAAAAGAGGTGGGTTTAGGCTCTATCCCTGGAGGCGGTGCAGAGGTTTTTAGCGAAAGAGTGAGAGAGCTTGTTTGTCCCAAAAAGATAAGTGGCGAGAGATGGCTTGAGGTTATAGGGACTGCCCATAGACTGGGAATTAAGAGTAATGCCACCATGCTTTATGGACATATAGAGACCGCTCAGGAGAAGGTGGATCATCTTTTGAGACTGAGGGAATTGCAGGATAAGACAGAAGGATTTATGTCTTTTATCCCTTTGGCCTTTCATCCCAAAAACACAGAAATGCCTGATATTAAGAGGACTACAGGCCACCAAGACCTCAAACACCTGGCCATATCCCGCCTTATGCTGGATAACTTTCCTCATATCAAGGCATTCTGGATTATGGTTGGTCCAAAGATTGCCCAGATTTCCCTCTCCTTTGGTGTAGATGATATTGATGGAACAGTTTCTGAGGAGAGAATCACTCATTCTGCTGGTGCCGAGACTGAGGAGTACATCTCAAAAGAGGAACTTATCAAGATGATTAAAGAGGCAGGGAGAACACCTGTAGAAAGAGACACCCTTTATAATGTATTGGCTTGCTAATAAGAGCTGTTCAGACCGTATTTTCCAGAGAAACTCATAAACTATTATGAATAAAGGTTTTATTAGATTTGGTTGCCATAACTTTTTAAATGTAAGGCCCCTCATCGATCCCATTATGCGAGGGGAGATTCCTCATCGTCTGAATCTGATTATGGATATGCCCTCAAGGCTCTCTGATATGATGCAAAAAGGAGAGATTGATCTGGGCTGGATTCCCTCAGTAGAATATGGAAGAATTAAGGATTGTCTGATCATACCGGGCATATCGATTTCTTCTTACATGTCAGTAAAAAGCGTTGTTTTGATAAGCAGGGTGAGATTTGAAAAAATAGGAAAGATCGCCTTGGATATCAGTTCGAGGACATCTGTGGTCATGATTAAAATCCTTTTAAAAAAATATGGTGTCACACCTGAATTGATTTCTATGCCACCAGATTTTCAGAAGATGATGGGGGTTGCTGATGCGGCGTTAATCATAGGTGATAATGCTCTTATGGCTGAAAAAGGAGGATTTATCGTCTATGACCTTGGTGAAGAGTGGTATAAGTTTTTTGGATTGCCCTTTGTTCATGCCTTATTATTAGTTCGGCCTTCTTTTTCCTTGGGAGATCAGGTGGATGTATTGTTTAAGGCAAGAGATATGGGGCTTTCTCGAATAGATCGGATCATTGATGAAGAATCAAAGAAACTGGGTATTTCTTCGGAGCTATGCAGGGACTATTTTGAGAAGAGGGTCTATTATGAGCTGGGAGAGAAAGAACTGGAAGGGCTTTTGGCCTTTTACTCTTTGGCAAATAAAGAGGGTTATTTAGAAAGGGTGCCGGAGCTTCGATTTTATGAATAATCTTTTATTAGAAAAGGTATTAAAAGGGAAGAGGCTTTCTCAAGATGAGATTTTTGGGCTTTTTCAACTCGATCTTTTATCTTTAGCGAATATAGCAAGCCAAGTAAAACAGAGAAAGCATTCCCATAATATGATTACATATATCATCGATAGAAATATCAACTATTCCAATATTTGCGTTTCAGGATGTAAATTTTGTGCTTTTTACAGGAAAAAGGATGACCCTGAATCTTACACCTTGGCTAAGGAAGAGATTTTTAAGAAGATTGACGAATTAATATCAAAAGGTGGCTGTCAAATCCTGATGCAGGGCGGCCTCCATCCAGACCATTCTTTGGATTTCTATGAAGACCTTGTTAGGGAAATTAAAGCAAGATTTGATATCCATATTCATGCCTTTTCTCCACCAGAGATCGTCCATATTGCAAATATCTCAAGTCTTTCCATAGAGGATGTTATAGTAAGGCTCAAAGACGCTGGATTAGGTTCAATCCCCGGAGGGGGTGCGGAGATTCTCTCTAATAAAATCAGGAAAAGGATAAGCCCCAATAAATGCACTGCTGATGATTGGATAAATGTAATGAGATTGGCCCACAAAATTGGTTTGAGGACGACCGCAACAATGATGTTTGGTCATATTGAAACCCTTGAAGACAGGGTGGTTCATCTATTAAAGATTAGAGAACTGCAGGATGAAACCGGAGGATTTACAGCATTTATCCCTTGGACCTTTCAGCCGAAGAACACTCAATTAAAAAGAGCTTCGGTGAGTAGTTATGACTATTTGAGGACTCTGGCCATATCAAGGATAGCCCTTGAAAATTTTGAGAATATTCAGGCATCATGGGTTACACAGGGAGATAAAATAGCTCAAATTGCACTCTTCTTTGGCGCCAATGATATGGGAAGTACGATGTTAGAGGAGAACGTGGTCAGGGCAGCAGGGGTCTCTTTCCAGATGACAGAGGCTCAAATCTGTCGGCTTATTGAAGATATAGGCCTTATACCCCGAAGAAGAGATACTCTTTATAATCTGCTGTAGGACTTTTCCAACCCCTTTTCACAGTCAATCTAAAAGATTCTTTTATCCTGCTTGTAATATTTATCTTGGTCTTATGCGAGCTTTTTGAAGCAGGATGGGGAAAGGTGCAGTATCCTTCGGGGAACCAACTACATTGAGAATCACGCCCAGACCTTACATGACATTCTTTAAAGCTCGGGCATTTTTTCATAATCATCTCTCCCCAAATTATGCCTGTTACTTTTTTAATATTTCTGCAAATTCTATACCGAGAAGTATCTTGCTTTGAGACCTTCTTACATTTCTGACAATGGCCTTTATATGCTCTATTGTTGGTCCCTTAGGAAGCTGAAAAGAGAGGTAGAACTCGGCGCCGACTTCATAATAATACTCTGTTGCCATAAGGCACCCTCCCTCACTTAAGTCCATTATATCCCCTGTCCTTGTGACAATACTGTAGATAGAGGCAGGGACATTTATCTTTGCCCTTTTGTGCCTCCTAAGGTACATTTCTTTAATAACTTCAGGATATGTTAAGAAGATTATTGGAAAGGGTTTTGAACCTATATCCAACACAGATGTCTCAAAGCCATATACGGTTCTTAAGATTTGAAAGTGTCCAATATAGGCGATGCCTTTAGAAATTTTAACAGGCCTTCCGTCTAATAGGGGACTATCAGCGACTAAAAATTGATTTCTTTTCCATCCAATGAGCTCTGTCTGATAATATGTTGTTTTATCCGCAATCTCTTCATGGAGAGACAGGGGCAGCCCTACCTTGAAGTAGTCTTTGATTTTTAAGATTTCCTTCATTCTGTTTCCCTTGAACATTAATATTCCCCTGTTTTCTTATCGGCCTATTTCGGTATTTTCTTGACCCACTTTTTATATCCTGTTAAATTTAAAAAATACATATTGTTATGGGGAATGGTCATGAGAGAAAAAATTGGAGTGATAGGGGGGAGCGGAGCTTATCAATTATTAAAAGAGAGGCTCGGGATTTTAAAGGAAAAGAAGATTATTCATACCCCTTTTGGTAAGGGCGTATTGCTTCACCTCTATGATTTTAAAGGGGTGAATTTTATATTTTTATCGAGACATGGTGAAAAGGGATACTCTCTCTCTGCCCCTTTTGTTAATTATAGGGCAAATATCTGGGCACTAAAAGAGGTAGGCGTGGAAAGAATTATCTCCTGGTCAGGACCAGGCATAATAAACAGATCATTTAAAATTGGCGAGTATCTCCTCCCTCACGACCTTATTGATGAGACAAAGGGGAGAGAAAGCACCTTTTTTAAAGATACGGGTCTTGGCTTTATCAGGCAAAAAGAGCCCTTCTGTCCTGAAATTCGATATGGCCTTAAAAAAACATTAAAGAAATTAAACCTGCAATTTCAGGAATCGGGCGTTTATGTTTGCACCCAGGGGCCAAGGCTTGAGACCCCTTCTGAGATAAAGAAATTTAAAATAATAGGCGGGGATGTGGTGGGGATGACACTGGTTCCTGAGGCATTTCTTGCAAGAGAGTTAGAGATCTGTTATGCCTCTCTATGCTATTTGACAAATTTCGCTGAAGGGGTTAAAAAAAGGTCCTTTAAAAAGGGGAGCTTATTTGAAGGGATGCAGACAGAA
>DATKYB010000004.1 GCA_035528715.1 Nitrospinota bacterium
CATCAGGAGAGATGACCTTTGCACCTTTTCTGAGAACAATGGAAGCAAGGCCCAGGTCATAAGTTACAATGATGTCTTCCTTTTCAGAAGAATTGATGATAGCTATATCAGCTTCTTGAGGCAAAGAGTCAACAAATCTGATGGATATCCCTTCTTCTCCATCAAGATTTTGAGAAATGCTGGAAATTATTAAGACTTTTATTCTATTTTCTTTGGCAATCTTTATAGCAATCTCTCTTACTGGGCAGGAATCAGCATCTATAATTAATTTCATGTTGACCTTCTCAATTGTTGAATAACTTATTTTATTCTTCTATTTCAAGGATTGAAAGTCAAAAATAGGACTAAAGAACTACCTGATTTAAGCCGATAATTATTAAAAATATATATATATATATATATTCAATAAATACCTGTTAATTTTATAAAAAGCTTAATAAGGGTGTAATACGTTCATTAAAAGTAAAGGAGGATATAACGATATGAATCAAGCAACTGATTCAGAGGCAATAAATAAAGAGATGGAAAAGATAGATAAAGAATTAGAAAAGAAATTTTCAAAGGTAAAGGATATTGAAATCATGCAGAAGCTTTTAGAGATGATTAAGGAATATCGGTTTTCTAAAGTTTCAAATAGTGAAAATAATGAGGAGACACAAGAAAATGTCAGACGTTGATTTTAATGAGAAGCTCAAAAGAATATTATCCAGTATAACGGATCTTTCTACCCTTCCTGGTATAGCAGACAACCTAACCCAACTCATTGAAAATCCTAAGACATCAGCAGTTACAGTCGGTGATTCAATCCGAATGGATCCAGCCCTGACATCAAAAGTCTTAAAATTGGTTAATTCTGCTTTTTATGGGTTTCCAAGAAAGATAAATACCCTGAGTCAGGCTGTAGTTATCCTTGGATTTAATAATATAAAGAATATTATCTTAACCGCTTCTATTTTTAATATCTTTTCAGATGGAAAGGCATGTCTATCTTTTAATGTTGAGAAATTTTGGGAACATTCTATGGGGTGTGGTGTTGTTTCAAAGGTAATGACAAAAAGATTAGGAATAAAAAAATATGAAGAGGCCTTTATTGGAGGATTGCTCCATGATATTGGAAGGCTACTTTTATTTCAATATCTTAGAGATGAATTTGGGGAAATTATAAAACGGGTTGGAGAAAAGGATATCCTCATTTCAGAAGCAGAAAGAGAAGTATTAGGCATTGATCATTCTTTTATAGGAAAAAAGCTTGGAGAACACTGGAATCTCCCCCCTGTTTTAGAAGAAGTTATTGAATTTCACCATGATCCTAAATCGGCATTAGACAATTCAAGAATGGCATCCGTCGTTCATCTCGCAGATATCATCACTCGAGCTCTTGGTCTAGGTTCTGGAGGTGATGAAAAGATTCCTGTTATTGATGAGACAGCCATGGAATTGTTGGATATTGATCTCTCCTTTATTGAGAAGCTTCTCCCTGAGGTCGATGAAGAGATGGATAAAGCAAGAGAACTTTTATCCCTTATTGATTAAGATATGAGTGATATAAGAGATACTAAATTAGAAGAGCAGAATACTACCGATCAAACCGAAGCAGAATATCAAGAGCTGGAGAACAATATAGACTCCCAGAAAAATACCATTGGAGATCTGAGATTAAGAAACGATATCGCTTCCCTTAAAGATACAATTAAATGTTTGAATAATGAAATTGAACAACTCACACTGCTTCACGACACAACGAAAAAGGTCTTATTTATTCATGATATAGATAAGATTATCAAAAATTTTTTAGATCTGGTCTATGAAATCACCAATTATAAAGCCTGTATCCTTTATTTCTATAAGAAAAAGAAAAATTCTTATTATATAAAAGAAGTGAGAGGTATAAAGAAAAAAGAGGCAGAGAGTCGATTTGTCCTTGATAAAAACCTTACAGATTGGATTATGAAAGAGGAGAGATGGACAGTCTTGCCATTTTTCGAACAGGGACTTTCGAATAAGGAAGGTAATGGAATGATGAGCATACTTCCTATGGTACATCAAGGAGACAACATTGGTTTTTTATCTATTATTACTGATAAAGACACGAATGTTTACTCTCAGGAAAATATAAGAAGAGTGAATTTTGTATCAAGCCAAGTAACTACAGCGTTAATAAATGAAAAATTGTATAAGAGATTAACAGAGACCAAAAGCTATCTTTACAATATATTGGAAAGCATAAATCATGGAATTTTTACTATTAACAGGGAGGGGACTCTTAACCAGATCAATAGAAATGCCACGGCCTTGTTTGGTTTGTCTGATCCAGATATCATAGGGAAAAATTACAAAGATATATTTTCCATTGATATGGTGAGAAACATAGACAGGATTAGAGCACAGATAATGAAAGATGGTTTTGTTATGAATTACCAGCTCGACTATATATTAAACGAAGAGATTATGATGCCCGTGGGGATAAACGCATCCTTCCTAACAGGGCAGGATGGCACCCTTGGTGACATCATCTTTGTTTGCAGCCACATGGCGGCAACAAAGGAACTCGAGCGCTTAAGAGAGATAGACGAATTGAAAGATGAATTTGTATCTTGCGTATCCCATGACTTTAGATCTCCTCTTGCAGCAATGAAGGCAAATGTAGACGCACTTCTAAATCATGTATGTCTTGATGACAAAGATATGGTTAGAGAATTTCTCGAGATTATTGATAATGAGATTGACAGACTTACAGACCTTCTTAGTGATCTTTTAGATCTATCCAGGATCGAGTCTGGGAAATCTAAATTGGAGCTAGACACTGTTGATCCGGTTAGCATCATCAAGAGGGCTATACGAAATTTTGAGAATCAAGACACTAAATGCAAGATAGAATTCAACATATTGACGGACATCTCTAAACTTCTTTGCGATGAGGATAAAATGATGCAGGTACTTCTCAATCTGATAGATAATGCCATAAAGTATTCTCCGGATGGTGGAAAAGTAGAGGTTAATGTTAAGTCTGATCATAAGTGGACGATTATAGATATAGAGGACCATGGTATAGGGATTGATCCGAGAGATATACCCTATTTATTTGATAAGTTTTACAGAGCGAATTTTTCTGATACTCGGGGAATAGGTGGAACAGGATTGGGTTTGTCAATCGTAAAACAAATTGTAGAAAAACATAGAGGCACAATTGAAGTAGAAAGTGTTCCCAATAAAGGGACGAAATTTACGCTAAAATTTCCATCAAAAAAAGAAAAGAAAAAGGAGGTGATGACTAATGAGTAAAAAGAAGATATTGATTGTGGATGATATGGTACAGTTAACCAAAGCAGTCTCTTTCAGCCTGAAAGCAGAAGGCTACGATGTGATCATGGCTTATAATGGAAAAGAGGCTTTGGAAAGAATTAAAGAGGAGAAGCCTGACCTAATCGTATTAGACATTTTGATGCCTGAGATGAATGGCTATGAGGTCTGCCAAGCATTGAAAAAGGATGAGGAGACGAAATCGATTCCCATTATCCTCTTTACTTCTAAGGCTCAGAAAAATGATGTTATCGATGGCATAAAAGTTGGAGCTGATGATTATATAGTAAAACCTTACAAGTTTCAGATACTTCATGAGAAGATTCAAAGATTTATAGGCCCGGGTATTAAGGGAAAGAAGCAAACCAAGGAAGGCGTTAAAGAAGAAGAAAAACAAGAAAGTAAAGAAGCCACTCAAGAAGAGAGCAAAGAAGGCGCTAAAGAAGATAGCAGACAAGAAGTTAAAGAAGCCGAAAAAGAGGAGAGCAAGGAAGGTAAGGATGACAGTCCAGTAGAGGAAGAGAAAGGACAGACTAATACCTCAAAAGAGGAGAAAAAAGAAGAAGTAAAAAGCAGTGCTTAGTCTACAACCTTATATACTTCGTCATTCGGTCTTACCCTCTGGCTCACTTTAATGCCAACCAAATCTCCAGCTTTAACCTCTTGGACAGGGTTGTGTTCAATCTGCATTGATGAAATAGACTCTTCAAGATCAGTCGTATGACCTTTGATATGAATCTTATCACCAATTGTTAGAGAACCATCAGTCAGCTCTATTGCAGCGACCTCCGGTTTTGCAAAATACTGCTTTACAACACCTACCTTTTCTTCCTGCATCTTGCCCTCCTTATAAAAAATTAATGGATTCCACTGGAATATAGATAATTCACCCCTTCTTTTAATTCTTCTAACCTGACCTTGGAGTGAGCCTCAATTATCTTGATTGTCTCTGGTGTTATATAATCTTTTATAGAAGAAAAGTCTATATTATCATTAGGAGCATAATGGTCATTATATCCAGAGGCACCATGAAGATGAATTCCTATCATCTCTTTTGAATAGCTTCCAAGGAGCCTGTTTTTTTCTTCAAAACCCAAAATTTCTTGAGTTTGAGCATGACCCACATCGTGCCAATATTTAACCATGCCACCCTTGAATTCTTTTAGAATGACCCCTATTTCTTCAAAATTCGGGATTTCATCAGGGAAGTACCTATTTTCTATTCCTATATAGACATTGAGTCGTTCTGCTTCTTTATGAAGTTTCTCGAGGCAGAATAGAACATTGTCTAAGGGTTTCTGTCTCTTATCTTCTCTTTCTTTTTTTATCTTTTCAATAAGATTCTTTCCCTCTGATTTATGAATCTTTTTTGAATCATAAAGTTCAAATAACTTCTTTACATCTGTCTTAATAGGGACTTTTCCAAGATGAAGTATCACTGCTCTCACTTCTAAATCATGGGCAATCTGTAGGGTTTTTTTTGTATATTCTATCCCCTTTTTTCTTTCATCCTCATCTTCTGAGGAGAATCTAAAAGCATCACCGCTTCCCTGATTTACGGGAAGTATGTCAGGTACAGGGAAAAAGTTGTGGATGCTTAAGACCTTAAAAACACTCTTTTTTAAGGCCGGTTTCATTTCTTGATACATCTCTTGGGAGATCCGATACTCTAATTCGAGACCATAGAGACCCGTCTTTGAAAGCTCATCCAATAGTCTGTTAGCATCCTTTATTTTATCAGATTTCCACGCTGTAGATATTCCTAACATAAAACAGAATTATTCAAAAGTATTGAATTTTAATGTATAATATCATAAATGAATTTTTTAGTAAATATCATTGATCCTTTTTTTCTCGAATGAAACGATTTATAAAAGTTAATATGATAAAATGTTTTCCTTTCAAGTGTTATCTAAAGATAAAAAGACGTTTGCAAGGGCGGGGATAGTCACAACACCTCATGGGTTGATTGAAACACCGGCCTTTCTTCCTCTCATAACCAAAGGTGCTCCTAAGCTCTTTACAATAAATGAGCTAAAAGAAATGTGTATTCATGGCCTCATGGCGAATACCTATCATCTCTATTTAAGACCTGGAACGGAAGTGATAGCCGAGATAGGAGGGCTCCATAAATTCCTTGGCTGGGATGGGCCTCTTATGACAGATTCTGGTGGTTTTCAGATATTCAGTATGAACCATGGTCAGGTTTTTCAGGAGATTAAAGGGAAGAGATACCTGAAGAAAGAACAAGAGAAAAGGGGGTGTATAATGAAGAAAGACGATGATGGTGTTGTCTTCAGGTCATATATTGATGGTTCCCTTAAAAAATTGACTCCTGAAAAGGTAATTGAGGTTCAAGGCATTTTAGGTTCAGATATTATGGTGGTTCTCGATGAATGTACCCCTTAT
>DATKYB010000005.1 GCA_035528715.1 Nitrospinota bacterium
TTGGTCACAATCTGGAGCCGGTTGATTATCTGGTATCATTACTTGTGCAGGCATATCTTCACCTCCTTATGTTAGATTTTAATATGATTAATATTAATAAGTAGTGATCCAGACGACAAATTAAATTTTGCATTTTTAAGAATTTCATAAAGATAGACAAAAAAGAGGGGAGGAAAAATTCCTGAAAAATCTGAAGGGGTAATCGGAGAAAATTTTTTTGTTGCGGTCACAAAAGATATCTGGTGAAATTTGACCTAATTATCAATTCTTTAATCTTTTTTTTATTTCCTTATGTATATTAATTCTTTCTTTTATATCGTAATAAGTTACTATCGAGATTACTGCTATTATAATTACAGCAACAATAACCAATAGCCATATAATACCTTTTGAATATAAGAGATACAGTCCTATAATGATTAATACAATAGTTACCCAAATCAATAGATGAAAAAGAAATACGGAAATAGCTCTCAAGAAGAATCTGTAAGGTGCAAGAATATCTATTGTTACTTTAGGTTCTAGTATGCCCTTGCTCTTATAAAGCATGTAATTTAGCAATTCAATCTGTTTATATATATATTCTCTTGTTTTACGAACTTCTTCAATATTTACTTTGCTAGTTTTTTGTTTTGAAGCACCTTCAATCATTTTTATTAAAATATAATAATGATTTCGAGGTAATAAATGAGCACCTTTAACAAGGATATTTTCTAACTCTTTTATTCCATGCTTTTGCCATCCTTCGCTTGTATCAGATAAAGTTATTATGCCAGACCAGTAAAATAATGGAGACCATATCTCGGTTAACCGATACTTCCATTCATTTTGGATTGCCTCATTTCGACTTGTAGATGATTTTATTAATAAATCTTTAATAATCCAACTAACAATACCAAGTCCAAACGCAATTAAACTTTTTTCCAAAAAGGTCATTATACTAATTCCTCCTATTTATATAGAAAAAAGATTAGATTTATAACCAAGCATTTTTTGTACTAGTTTCTGTAAGACATGTCGACTTGTTATTTCTTTATCAATATCTTCACTCGGTGATTTGCTATAACCTAACCATATTGCCAAAGAAATATTGTCATTATAACCTACAAATAAACTTCCACTGCTGGTAGTTCCCGTCTTTCCTGAGAAGTCTTTACCAAATACAGTTATACCTGAATACTTTAGCGCATGTTTAAGTTCTATGATATCTACATAATGAGCAACTATAGTACTATCTGAAGGTTTTGATTTCCATAATAGACTCCCCCCAGTCAACTGAACATTTTTAATTAGAATAGGTTTAGTGTATACCCCATTTTGCTGGATTGCTCTGTAGGCAGAAGATAGCTTTATTAAAGAAATACCTGTTGGTGTTGCACCGAAAATAAGCGAGGGAGTAGCTTTTGAGATTTCAGATAAACCGAATCGATTAAATGTTTTTACTAAATCTTTAAAATCTAGAATTTCTGTAAGTCTAGCGAAAACAGTATTATCACTATATTTAAGAGCTTGTTTTAAGGTCAAGCCACCTCTATATATGTTGCCATAATTTCTTATAGTCCATTCCTTTTTATCTATATCTTTGATAAAAGAGGATTTGAAAGGACTTGATTCTAATACCATATCTAAATTAAATCTTTGTTCTATGGCTGCTAGAAGAGCAAAAGTCTTAAATGTAGAACCAGCCTGTATACTACCAGAAAAAACAGGTGAAAATTCAGACTCCACACCATTTTTCCAAGAAGACTCAACAAGAATTTCGCCTGTATTGTTAGATAAAATAACAGCAGCTACTTGAGATATATTTGGACAACTTGATACTTCTTTTAAGACTCGATCCGTCGCACCTTGAAGAGACAAATCAATAGTAAGCTCTACTTTAGCAATATAGGGATGTATATTTCCAAACTCACTTTCGATTATACGATTAAGAATATGAGAAAGTCTCTGCTTCTTTACTTTGCTTATATTAATAGGATTAATAGTTCCCCAAACTCTATCTTTATTCTCTTTCTCCGTTGAATATTTCAATAGTATTTTAGAAATAAATTTTTGGCGACGAAGATAATTCTGTGTAGAGTTTAATGGATATGTAATGGACGGCAAGCGAAGCAAACCAAGCAATCCACATATTTGATTATAATTGAGGCTGGAAAGTGGTTTTCGATAAATTACTTTCGAAGCAGCAGAAAAACCTCTTATTCCACCACCTAGATATACATACTGACAGTAAAGATTTAGTATTTCTTCCTTTGAATAATATTTTTCTATTTGTAATGCAAGAAAAGCTTCTATTGATTTCCTTATAAGAGACTTATCAGATGTAAGAAGTGTGTTTCTAACAAGCTGTTGTGTTATAGTACTGCCACCTTGTATAATTTTTCTTGAGATAATGTTCCAAAATAATGCCCTAACTAGTGCTTTAATATCTATACCGTGATGTAAATAGTATCTTCGATCCTCTAGTTCAATAAGTAAGTGTCGAATGTCTGAGATTTCCTTCTGAGTTAAAGGATAAATTATATCTCCTCCTGATATTCCTATTGGATGACCGTTTCTATCATTTATGAGAAAAGTACGTTTAGCAACTAACTGTCTAGATGATATACAACGAAGAGCCTTAGGCAGGAATTTAAAAGCTTCAAAACACTTACGCCACGTAGGGAAATATTCAAGATTTAATGTTTGAAATGTATAATTTGTAGTCATTGTAAATTACTTAAGGAAGAAATTATTTATAAAGTGAATCCAAATAAAAATTAATTTGAATTGTCAGTTGGAAGTAGAATTACAGTGTGAATGTGAAGATGAAATAGTTTTGCAAGAATAGTATGGTCTCGCATCTTTACCCCCCTTCCAAAGGGTAACAATGAATCAAAGATGCAAACCAGGAAGATAGGTTATTCAGATTAGACTTGAAGAGGATTATTGTCAAGGAAAGATTGAGTTTTTCTTATGTTCAATCCCCCTTTCGATTTTCAGGGAGTTGACAAGCGAGGGAGGAAAAAAGAAGCAGCTGTCTGAAGCCGAAGGCTGAGTTTGCTGTTTCTCCGAGCGAGCGCAGTCAAATACCGTTAAGAAAATCGAGGGGGTGTCTTTTTTTCGTCTCTTTTTTGGACAAGCAAAAAAGGGACATAATTTAAAGAATTTTAGATATCTGACTCTAAATACAAAAATAGGGGTTTGAATAAGAAATTGATTTCTTATCAAAACCCCTATCTTCTATTCTTTTTTTTCATTGGATAAAAATGGCTTTATTTACCACTTCTCCTTTTTGAAGCCTTTAATGGGTTCAACTTATGAGTATCTGATTTAGTCTCTTTCTTGACATGCGTTGCAAAGTTGCATGAACCATAGGCCCATTTTGCTTTTGGATCAGGAAATACCATGCAGAATTTTTCAGAATTAAGCTCAATGATGTGATTGCAGCCTTCACACTGCTCAATAATAGGATGGCAAGAACCTCCATTAAAAGAACAGCCTACTGTGGTCATAAATGGGCACTCGGTTCCCATTTTGATGGTTTGGCAATCCATGGGAATCACCCCCTCTCATAGTTAATTAAAAGTAAAAAACTCCTTTTTTAAGGAGTCAAATGTATAAATATATAAGCTTTTTAAAAAAAATCAAGAAAAAAATTTAATTTTTTTATCTTTATTATTAAAAATTTCTAAGGCTTAATAATCAGAGAAGATTCGTCTTTATCTTTCTTATCTTTTTTCTCAGATAAAACGAGATTGATGCTCTTCCTCATCAGTTCTCTAAGAAATGGATGATTCGCTATCAACATCTCCTTTCTTTCTATGGCCAGGGCCGAAGCAAGCGAAAGCCTGGCATCATCCTCTTTTCCGACTTTGTAGAGGATATATGCCATCTCCTCCAGTCTTTCCTTGTAGATCTGAGCTCTTTCTTCATCAAAATATTCCTCAGTAGCCTTTTTTATTATCTCTTCCATCCTCTCTTTCTGTTGAACAGGCGAGAGGATAATCAGCCCACTTGTTGAGCTTTCCATCATATCTTTATATTTTTCAATATCATCCCTCTCTATAAACCATCCCATGAACTCTTTTTGGGTGTGAAGCGTATAAGATTTATCAACAAGGCTTAAATTTTTTTCTATTTCTTCCCCATTAAAATAGCTGTAAATGAGAGGTTTTAAATTTTCGACCTTTTTAGGCTTTACCCTGTTCTTCCAGTAGAAGTAATCATCCGGCGGATTTTTCCCTATTTCCACTGTTTTGCTTCGGCCCTTTTCTATCAAAAAATGACAGTATTTCGGATCAGCTTCGACAAGGGCAAAGTTTTTTTCCTTTTCACAGTATTCTTTAAAAAAGTTCTTGAACTCCTTTCGAGAAAGGTCCGCACAGTAAAAATCAAGAATTCCCTTTGAATCGTTCAAGATCGCATAAGCCATATCGAGCACTCTGGGATAGATTGGAGATACAATCCATACTACCCGTGTTCCAATGCAATCGATAGCACCCAAATATCCCTCCCATTTTGGTGCTTGTGTTTTGGGCATTGGGGTCCAGACCGTTTCCCCCTTTTCCGGTTCTTCAATTTTGATTCCTTTAGACTTTAACTTGAAGATAGAGCGCTTTATCAACTTTTTTCGCTCTTTACCATCGGTTGTCTCCATCATTTTCTTAAGAAATTTTGCTGCATCCTCGCTTTCTATATGAGGAATTAAATCGATAATCATATTATCGAGCTCGCTACTTATCCCGATTAATAAGGAGATGATGGGTAAAGATTTTCCTTTGAAATCTGAGATAAACTGGAAGAGGAAGTTTTTTTGAACCAGATGATCCAGCTTTATAAAGCAGTCTTTAATCATTGCGAACCTGACATTTAATGATTCAGAGGGGATATCTATCATCCCTTTTACTTCTTCATAAATCTCTTCTGCGGTTGGTAGGGAGGCTTTGATCATCTCTCCCTCTGGAATGTCTAAATCTTTTTGTTCATCAAAAGCAGCTTTTATAATATCAAGTCCAAGAATTTGTTTAAGTAAGATATCCTTAAGAAAAGATGCATACTTCTTTTTGTTTAAGCGCGACATGACCTTAAGAATTGCTTTTTTATCTTCTTTTGATCCTTTCTTGAATTTTTCCCTCAAAACAGGATAGAGTTTATCTTCGAAGGCTTTCATCTTATCAATGGAGCTTTGTAAATCTTCCAAAAATTCTTCTGATTTTATTCTTTCAAGGAGATGCTCCAGTTCTCTTATGGCCTCTTTTCTTTCGCTTAATTCATCTTTTTTATCTTTTTCATCCATTTATTTTTTGTCCTTTTTAATGAAACAGTATTCATCCTATGAAAGTTTTTTGGGATGGGATGATTATTGATGGGACTTTAATCTACGTGTCCGTGCATCCTCAGCTCTATAAATTCCTTAAGAGAGCCGCACTGATAATAAGGGTTATTGGCCTTTTCATAGCCAATGGTTGAGGTCGGCGTTTTGCCATAGTTATGTCCTGGATAGACAACCGTATCATCAGGAAGGGCAGCTAATTTTTGGAGACTGTTATAGAGGGCTTTTGGGTCGCTCTCTGTAAAGTCAGCCCTTCCACAATATCCAACAAATAGTGTATCGCCTGTTAAGACCTTTTCTGGTGTATAAAGACAGATTCCACCAGGTGTATGTCCAGGAGTATGAATCACTTTTAAGGATTCCTTTCCTGTGTTAAACATTTGTCCGTCCTGAACCTCAGTGACAAAATATGACCCAGACCCCTTCATGGCATGGCTCTCATTTTTATGGACATATATCTTGGCCCCTGTTGTTTCTACAACCTGAAATACTCCTTCAATATGGTCACTGTGAGTGTGGGTCAAAATAATGTTTTTAATCTTTATCCCACCATTTTTTGCAATATTTAATATCTTGTTGACCTCCCATCCTGGGTCAACAATGGCACCCTCTCCTGTTCTTTTACAGGCAAGGATATAGGTAAAGTTTTGATTGCTCCCCACCTCAAGTTGTTTTAAGAACACCATTGATCCCATCTTCTCAATAATTTTACATTAAGGGTATTGGCTCAAACAAAATTGATTATCTTGCATATTATTGAAAAAATATCAAGAAATTTCTTAAGAAATGTAATAAATGATGATGCATTTGTCAAATTAATAGTCAATATAAATGATTCTGGAGAATCTTCTTAAAGAGATGACGAGATGAGTAAAAATTTGTCTTTAAATCTCTTTTGCTTTTATAAAGAGGCTTGAATTATTCTCTTGATTATATTACCATCAAAAATTAGTGAATTAGAGATCAGTCATGAACAATTCTAATCCTTTGGAAACTTCAAAAAGAGATATTTATATAAGAAACCTGTTCTCTTCCATAGCCAATACTTATGACCTTTTGAACCGAGTTTTGAGTTTTGGAAGGGATAGATATTGGCGGAGGTTTGCCATTCAAAAGCTTTCTGATGTAAAACATGGAATCATTCTGGATGTGGCTACGGGAACAGGCGATATGGCCTTAGAGATTGTAAAAAGATTCAATGGTATAGCAAAGGTTGTTGGAGTAGATTTTAGTGAGGAGATGCTTCGACTTGCAAAAAGAAAGATTGAAAAATACGGATTTCAGGAAAAAATAAAATTATATCTCAATAACGCCCAATCATTGCCTTTTGAAGATGAAAAGTTTGATGCTGTCTTGATCGCCTTTGGCATACGTAATATTGCTGATAAACTTAAAGGATTATCTGAGATGAGAAGGGTGGTTAAAGAAGGGGGAAAGATTATTATTTTGGAGTTCTCGAAACCAAATAACAATATAATAAAATGGTTTTATCACCTTTATTTTGTCAAGATTTTACCTGTAATTGGGGGTCTTTTATCAAAGGTAAAATATGCATATGAGTATCTTCCGGAGTCAGTTTTAGAGTTTCCAGAGACTGAAGATTTTATAAATTTAATGAAAAAGGCTGGCTTTAAAGACATAAGATATGATATACTTACCTATGGAGTTGTTACTGTCTATGTTGGAATAAGATGATTAATGATGCTCTTTAAAAATCACCCCTTTTTTATTAATGAATTAAGGGAAATAAGATGAAATGTCCGAAATGTAATTATGTAAGTTTTGATTATTTAGATACTTGTAATAAGTGTGGGTATGACCTTGCTGAGTATCGAGAGGAAAGAGGTATAAAGGTAGTCAAACCTGAGCCAATAGATATCTTTGGTGATAAAGAGAAAAAAGATGAAATTTTACCAGAATCTCCAGAGGTATCAGAGACTTCTGTTGAAGATAAAGCTAAAGAGGAGGAAAAGGAAGCGATAGAGATAGAGCCTACTTTAGAGAAAGGTGTTGAGTTAGAAACAAAAAAAGAAAAAGAAGAGGAGAGCATACATGATAAGGCGATAGAGCCTATTGAACTGGAGGAGCCAGCTGATGAGCTAGAAATTGAAAAAGGTGTTAGTGAGACTGAAAAAAAAGAGGATTTGGGTGGTGATGAGGTTGCAAAGGAGGAAAGGGTCATCGAGTTAGATGATCTCGAAGGTGATACAGAATTTCTAACAGAGGAAGCCTTATCAGGAATGGAGAAGAAAAGAACAGAAGAAACAGACACTGAGCTAGAAATTGAAGAAGGTGTTAGTGAGGCTGAAAAAAAAGAGGATTTGGGTGGTGATGAGGTTACAAAGGAGGAAAGGGTCATCGAGTTAGATGATCTCGAAGGTGATACAGAATCTTTAACAGAGGAAGCCTTATTAAAAAAGCAAAGGGAAGAAATAGAGGAATCAGCTCCTGAAGAACAAGAGGAAAAAGAAGAATCTCCTCCCGAAAAAAAAGATGAGCCTGGCAGTGATTCAGAGATTGAAAAAAGCGACAATCCAGGTGAAGGAGATCATAAGAAGGGTAATGAGGATAGAGAAACTAAAGATGTTTCCAAAGGAGGGGAGGTTGGAAATGATTCAGGGCCTCTGGTAGAGGAAGATTTGCCAGAGCAGGAAAAGGAAGAAAAAGGAGACCAAGAGAACACGACTAAAAAAGATGATGAAGAGTCCATAAAAAAAAAAGACTTAGAAGAGACGACAGAAGCTAAAGATAACATTCCTGACAAAACAGAAGAGATCCAGGAAAAAGAATCAGAAGAGCAGGATAAAAAAACTGATCCACTTGCTTTGGAAGAGAAAGCAGAAGGTGCTGAAGAAGCAAAAACTGAGGATGAATCAAAGGGGGAGGGGGAGAAGGCTGATTTTAAAAACAGGCTTTTAGCAAATATTTTTGACCTTTGTCTTTTGGGTCTAATTAATATTATATTTATCTTCTTATCCCTTTTTACAATTGTGGGATGGGACCTTGTATTTTCTGATTTCTTTTCAATAGCCCTTCTAGGTTCACAATTTTCGTTTTCTAAGTTGACGTTTATATTTATATTTCTTTTGATTTTTACGGGTTATTTTGTCTATTTTCTGTGGCGAGATGGGCAGACGATTGGAAAGATATTATTAAAGGTGAGAGTTGTTTCTGTTGATGGACAACCCCTAACCTTAAAGAAGGCCCTCCTAAGGAGTTTTTCTTATCTTGCCTCCATACTTACTTTAGGTATAGGGTTTTTTTGGATAAAGTTTGATAAGAACAATGAGGCATGGTATGACAGGATTTCCAAGACCCATGTAGTGAAGCTCTATTCTTGAACAAGAGATAGGATACAATCAATTCAACATTTACAAGAAAACTCAATAAGCAACTGAAAGGAATAGCATATGGAAAAACATTATCTATTTTCTCCAGGGCCTACACCGGTTCCACCTAATGTACTGAGAGAGATGTCCCGTCCTATTATCCACCACAGAACCCCTGAATTTGAAGAGATTCTTTGTCAAGCTATCGATGATTTAAAATATGTCTTTCAGACTCAAAATGACGTTATCATTTTTGCCTCTTCTGGCACCGGGGGTATGGAGGCAGCGGTTTCAAATTTCTTGTCTAAAGGTGATAAAGCTATTTCAGTGAGAGGAGGAAAATTTGGAGAGAGGTGGTCTGAGATATGTGAAAACTACGGTGTTGATGTTGAGAATATTGATGTTGAGTGGGGAGAGGCTGTAGACCCTCAGATTATTGCTAATATCTTAAAGAATAATAATCGTATCAAGGCTGTTTTTACGCAGGCGTGTGAGACATCGACAGGCGTTGCTCATGATATAAAAACAATCGCTGAGACTGTAAAAAGTTATCCCAATACACTCATGGTCGTCGATGCGATAACAGCTCTTGGGGTTTATGATATACCAACAGATAAATGGGGCCTCGATGTCGTTATAACCGGTTCTCAGAAGGCGTTAATGTTGCCTCCGGGGTTGGCAATGGTGAGCGTAAGCAAAAAAGCATGGGAATTTTACGAGAAATCTGATCTCCCAAAGTTTTATTTCGATCTCAAAAAAGAGAGGGATTCTCTTAAGAAAAAACAGAGTGCTTATACTCCCGCTGTCTCTATGATAATGGGTTTAAAAGAGGCCCTGTCAGATATAAAAAAGGAGGGTCTAAAAAAGGTTTTTGAGAGACATGAGAGACTGGCAAGAGCTACAAGGGCTGCTATGGAGGCAATCGGATTGGAGCTCTTTGCTAAAGATAATCCAAGCAATTCTGTTACTGCGGTAAAGGTGCCTGATGGAATTGATGGGTCATCGATTACAAAGATTTTAAGCAAAGATTATGGCATTACCATAGTAGGCGGACAGTCTCAGGCTAAGGGTAAAATTTTTAGGATATCTCATATGGGTTATGTGGATGCCTTTGATATATTAACGGTAATTTCTGCTGTTGAAATGGTTCTCAAAAGATTGGGATATGATGTTTCCCTAGGAAAAGGTGTCGGGGCAGCACAAAAGTTTTTTATAGGATAAGAGAGGGCAAATAAAATGAAGATCTTAGTAAGCGACAATATATCTGAGAAGGGACTAAAGATATTGCGAAGTGAGAAAGACCTGAATATTGTTGTCAAGACAGATCTGAGCCACGACGATCTGTTAAAGGAGATCAAAGATTATGATGGCTTGATAATCAGAAGCGCTACAGAGGTTAAAGAGGATGTTATCGAATCAGCCGAAAAACTCAGGATAATTGGAAGGGCTGGAATAGGTATGGATAACGTAGATCTAGAGGCAGCGAGCAAAAAGGGGATCATTGTCATGAATACCCCTGGAGGAAATACAATAACCACTGCCGAACATGCCATCGCAATGATGTTAGCTATCTCTCGCAACATCCCTCAGGCAAACGCATCGATGAAAGAGGGAAAATGGGAAAAAAAGAAGTTTACAGGTGTTGAGGTTTTCCGAAAGACCCTTGGCATCATTGGATTAGGAAGGATAGGGGCTATTGTTGCTCAGAAAGCACAGGGTTTGGGGATGAATGTTCTTGGAAATGACCCCTATATTTCAGAAGAAAGAGCTAAAGAAGTGGGTGTGAAGAAGGTTGAGTTGAAAGAGCTCTTAAAGAACTCTGATTATATAACATTACATTGCTCAAAGTCAGATGATACAGTAAATCTGATTGGAAAGGAAGAGTTCTCTCTTATGAAAGATGGTGTAAGGATCATCAACTGTGCAAGAGGTGGACTTATTGATGAAAATGCCCTTTATGAGGCGATCAAAGATGGTAAGGTTGCCGGTGCTGCTCTGGATGTCTTTGAGAAAGAGCCTCCCAAAGAAAATCCTTTATTATCCCTCGATTCTGTTATCACTACCCCCCATTTAGGAGCGTCAACAGGAGAGGCACAGGAAAATGTGGCTATTGATATTGCCAACCAAATAGTTGATTTTTTCAAAAGTGGTCAAGTCAAGAATGCCGTGAATGTTCCCTCTCTTGACTACGAACTATTAATAAAGATAGAGCCCTATCTAAACCTAGCAGAAAAACTAGGTTCCTTTCAGGCCCAAATGGTTGAGGGCGGTATTAAAGAAGTTGTCATTAAATACCATGGTGAAATCGTCAATCTTGGAGTCAAGCCGATCACGAATAGCGTTCTCAAAGGTCTCCTTCAGGTCTTTTTACAAAACAGGGTCAATGTCGTAAATGCCCCTTATTTGGCTAAAGAGAGGGGAATAGAGGTTGTAGAAAGTACCAGCACCGAGACAGAAGATTATGCAAATCTAATAATTCTGGAAGTAAAGACAGATAAGACAAAGGGTACGGTTGGAGGTACGATATACGGCAAGAGAGATCCAAGAATCGTAAAGATAGATAATTACAGGTTAGAAGCTGTTCCATCAGGACACATGATGGTCTTTTCTAATAAGGATGTTCCAGGGATGATAGGGAAAATAGGGACTATTTTAGGGGAAAATAATATCAATATTGCTGGGATGCAACTGGGAAGGGTTGCTCCAAAAGGAGATGCTGTTTCAGTGGTCAATGTGGATTCTCCAGTACCTGAAGAGGTGCTCAATGAGATAAGAAGCCTGCCTTATATTTTCTATGCTAAGATGATTCGGTTATAATTTTATTTCAATTTGATCTTTTTTAATTAATTGCTTGATTTGGGAAGATTTTTTTGTTTTAATGATTTGCTTTTTCATAGATAAACAAAAATTGGAGATGGTGAAATGACAGTTATGGCTGTAATTGGAACTCAATGGGGAGACGAAGGGAAGGGAAAGATTATTGATTTATTATCTGAAGACGCTGACTTCATCGCTCGTTATCAAGGGGGCAATAATGCAGGTCATACTGTTGTGATAGGCAATGATCAATTTATTTTACATCTCATTCCTTCTGGGATTCTCCACAAGGGTAAAAAATGTATTATAGGGAGTGGTGTGGTTGTCGATCCTGAGGCATTAATATCAGAGATTGAAGATTTAAAAAAGAAGGGCATACAGATTGATAATAATTTATATATTAGTAAAAGAGCCAACTTAATAATGCCTTATCATAGAGTGATTGATCAGGCCAGTGAGAAATGGAAAGGACAACATAAAATTGGAACTACAGGTAAAGGGATAGGGCAAGCTTATAGTGATCAAATGGCAAGAGCAGGGATACGAATGATTGACCTAATGAATAAAGAGATATTTGAAGAAAGATTGCGATTAAATCTCAATGAGAAAAATATTATACTTAGGGAGATCTATGGAATAGATCCCTTTGATTTTAATGAAATATTTGATGAATATCAGAGGTTTTCTTTAGTATTGAAAAAGTATATTGCTGATGTAGAGGTCATGTTAAGAGAAGCAATCATTCAGGGTAAAAGTATTCTATTAGAAGGTGCTCAGGGCTCCATGCTTGATGTCAATCATGGAACCTACCCATATGTAACATCATCTCATCCTATATCAGGCGGAGCATGCGCAGGTTTGGGTATTCCACCATCAAAGATTGAAAAGGTTTTGGGTGTAGTTAAAGCCTATACAACAAGAGTAGGAGAGGGTCCTTTTCCTACGGAACTGCGAGATAAAAGTGGGACTTTACTCAGAGAAAAAGGGGGAGAATATGGAGCAACAACCGGCAGACCGAGGCGTTGTGGATGGTTCGATGCTGTTGTCGTAAAACATGCTGTTTGGATTAATGGTTGTGATACCTTGGCATTGACGAAATTGGATATACTCGATGAATTTAAAAAGATTTATATCTGTGTTGGTTATAAGTATAAAGGAAAGGTCTACCATGAAATGCCGTGTGAAATTGATATATTAGCTAACTGTGAGCCTTTATATAAAGAGTTGGACGGTTGGATGGAACAGACAGGCGGTATTACTTCTTATGATAAACTCCCCAAAAAAGCAAAAGAATATATTAAAGAACTTTCAAAAATTTTAAGGTCAGATTTTTCAATCATATCAACTGGAGCTAAGAGAGAACATACCATTTTTTTAAACTAATTTTTTTGATTTTGGATAATAAGAGAAGTTGAGAATGCATATAGACCAGTTTTTGAAATCCATGGTAAAAGAGAATGTTTCCGATCTTCATTTTAAGGTCGGCAGCCCTCCAAAAGTAAGATTGGACGGGGAGTTGATACCTGTTAAATATAAGAACCTTACACCTGAGGATACCCAATCCCTTGCTTTCAGTATGATGGATGAAAGGCAAAAAGAGTTTTTCAATAAGAAGCATGAGTTAGATTTTTCCTATAGTTTATCAGGAGTGGCAAGGTTTCGAGTTAATGTGTTTAAACAGAGGGGTGCTTTTGCTATCGTTATGAGAATCATTCCTACAGAGATACCTACAATAGAGCAATTGAAGCTACCTGGAATTATCAAAAAGATAGCCTTAGAACCGAGAGGAATGATATTGGTTACAGGGGTAACAGGAAGTGGAAAATCAACGACCCTTGCCTCTATGATTAATTTTATCAATTCTATCAAGAAGGCCCATATCATAACAATTGAAGATCCTATTGAGTTTGTCTATTCAGATAATTTAAGCTCTGTCAATCAGAGAGAAATCGGATCTGATACCGATTCTTTTGCTGATGCCCTAAGAGCAGCGTTGAGGCAAGATCCTGATGTTATTCTTGTGGGAGAGATGAGGGATACAGAGACGATAAGTGTGGCTATTAAGGCTGCGGAAACAGGTCATTTAGTTTTTAGTACATTGCATACCACTGATGCCAAAGGAACCGTGACAAGAATTATTGATACCTTTCCACCCCATCAGCAACAGCAAATCAGATATCAATTATCCGATAACATTAAAGGAGTCATTTCACAAAGGCTTCTTCCCTTAAAGGATGGCGGAGGCAGAATCGTTGCTGCAGAGATTATGGTTTCCACATCTACGATTAGAAATTGTATTGAAGAGCCAGAAAAGACAGGACAGATCAAAGATATCATTGAGGCTGGAAGGTCGCAATATAGCAGCCAATCTTTTGATCAGCATCTCACAGAGTTATACAAAAATGGATTGATAACGATGGAAGTTGCAGTTGAAAATTCCACTAACCCCAGTGATTTTCAAAGATCCCTGCAATTTGATTGATTCCAATCATTCGATATAGGCAATAAGATCTACTTCAATAGCTACCCCCTTTGGCAAATCAGAGACCTCAACACAGGAACGAGCCGGTTTACTCTTTTTAAAATACTTCTTAAATATCGTATTCATATCATCAAAATCCTTAAGATTTTTCAGAAATACCGTTACCTTAATAACCTTTTCTAATGAAGAACCACAGGATTCCAAAATACCTTTGAGATTTTCTAAGACTCGCTGAGATTGGATTTTGATATCCCCCTTTATTGTTTCATTGGTTACAGGATCAAGGGGGATCTGGCCTGAGGTAAAGATAAAATTATCAATTCTGATTGCCTGTTCATAAGGTCCAATAGCTAAAGGGGCTTTGTCGGTTTTTATAACATCTTTTTTCATTCCATCCCTCTTATTTTTTCCAGAATTCAGGGATAAAAAAGATCAGGACTGTGTAGATTTCTAATCGGCCTATGAGCATGCATAAGGAAAGAAGCCATTTTCCTAAGAATGGAATATGGGCATAGTTATCTGTTGGCCCAACCATACCGAGACCAGGACCCACATTTCCTATGGTCGCTGCTACAGAGGATATAGCAGTAATCATATCCAAACCAAGCAGTGCCATAAAGAGAGACGAAACCACAAAGACAGCCATATATAATAAAAAGAATCCCAAAACTCCCTGCAATATATCCTCGGAGACCATTTTATCTCTTATTTTTATACTTATAATGGCCCTTGGATGAATGAGTTTGTAGAGTTCATAATAGGCATATTTAATGAGCAAAAGGATTCTAATATTTTTAATAGATCCACCAGTTGAACCAGCGCATCCACCTATAAACATTAAGAGGAGAAGGGTATATTGAGAAAATTGAGGCCAAAGCTCAAAATCGGCTGTACCATATCCAGTAGTGGTAACAATAGATACAACCTGAAAAGAGCCATAGCGAATGGCATCAGTCAGTGGTTTCTGGGCAGAGAATTTAAGATTAATTACTACCAGCGTAATAAAAAAGCCAACAACTCCTAAGTAAAAAAGAAATTCTGTATCCTTAAAAAAGGATTTCAGATTTCCTTTTAGCATTTGATAGTGTAAGGCAAAGTTAATGCCCGCCATAAACATAAATAGGGTGATAACGGCATCAAAGTAAGGGCTATTAAAGGCTCCGATACTTGCATCTTTTGTAGAGAAACCTCCAGTGGCCATTGTTGTAAAGGTATGGTTCAAAGCATCAAATAAAGACATGCCACCGAGAAGTAATAAGAGGGTTTCTGTTGCAGATATAATAACATACACCATCCATAAAAGCCTTGCTGTATCCTTAATCCTTGGTGTAAGCCTGTCTTGTGAAGGCCCTGGCACCTCGGCTTTAAAGAGCTGCATTCCTCCAACACGCAATGCAGGAAGAATAGCAATAGAGAGAACAATGATGCCCATCCCACCTAACCATTGAGTTAAACTCCTCCAGACGAGGATGCCATGGGGTTGTTTTTCTATATTGGCAAGAACAGTAGCACCAGTAGTGGTAAAACCAGACATAGCCTCAAAAAAGGCATCTGTGAAGTTATTAAAAGTACCAAAAAAGAGAAAAGGGAGGCTCCCAAAGAGAGCTGCTGAGATCCAACCAAAAGTTACAATAGCAAATCCATCTTTTATTCCTATATCACCCTCTTCCTTGCTTGAATAAGATACAATCAGACCCAGAAAAATACATATCATTGAGGAATAGACGAGTGAGAAGAGATCTCCATCTTGGTAGTAGAGGGAAATAGCGATAGGTAGCAGCATGGATAGTCCAACACCTACGATAACGATTCCGAGAACATAAACGACCAGTCGTATATTCATATTGAATCTTTAGCCTTCGAATAGTTTTTCGATACTTGATATCGCTGAGGGGATTGCAAAGATAATGACCCTGTCATCTGGTTGAATAATATCGTCGCCAATAGGGATAAATACATCTTTTCCATGAACAATGGCTCCAATGAGTGCACCGGATGGAAGTTTTAATTTCTTTAAAGGGGTATTGATAATCTTAGAGAAAGGAGGTGCCACCATTTCTAGGGTTTCTGCCTGAGTCTCAGAGATAGTAGCTAAAGAGAGAATTCTTCCTCTTCTTACATATTTTAATATCGCATCGGCGGTAAATTGTTTTGGACTTATAGGCGCATCGATACCTACGGATGGTAGTAAAGGGAAATATTCCTTCTTATTGATTATGGCCATTGTGGTTTTGACCTTATGGTGTTTTGCTAACAGAGATGTTAAAAGATTTGTTTCTTCGTCGTTTGTGGCCGCAATGAATATATCTGTATCTTTTATCCCTTCTTGTACTAATAGGTCTTCGTCTCGTCCATCTCCATTCAAAACAAGAATATTTTCTGATTGAGATACAAGAAGCTGACATTTGTCTTTATCTTTTTCAATGAGGGTGATGGAAAGATCTTCTTTTTCTAGGGTAAGGGCAATCGTACGGCCTAATCTTCCACCACCAACGATGATGATCCTTTTGTTAATTTGATTGGGTGTTTTTCCCAAGAGGCGAAGAATAGATTCAGTTGATTCTGATTTCGCAATAACAAACAATTGATCGTCAACGTTAATCTTTTCGTTTCCTTTTGGAATAATCAATGACTCATTTCTTATGATTGCCACAACTAAAAAAGAGATATCAGGAGAAAAGTCTCTAAGCTCCTTTAAGGTCTTGTTTGTTATAGGGGCATCCTGATTAACTTTAAATCCGATGAGTTTTACCAGACCATCGGCAAAATCAAAAAGATTTGTAGCCCCTGGCATTTTTATCAGAGACTTAATCTCTTGAGCGATGATTTGATCAGGGTTGATGAGGAGATCAATTCCGAATTTATCATGAGGAATGAAAAAGTTTTTGGCAGATAATTCAGGATTTCTTATTCGAGCAATCTTTAGGGGAACATCATATTCCTTGGCCAATAGACAGGCTACGATATTCGTTTCATCAACATCTGTTACAGCGATGAGCATTTTTGTCTCTTTAATACCCGCTTCTTCCAAAACCATAGGACTGATAGCATCTGAGCGAATTATCTGAGCATCTACAGAGCTGCTCATAAATTCTTTTACAATTTCTTCATTCTTTTCGATGATTAAGACGTCATTGTTTTCTTTTGATAAAATATCCGCTATGCTCGATCCAACCTCTCCAGCACCTATTATGATTACTCTCAAAATATATCCTCTCTTTTTATTTGATTATTGAGTTATACATTCTTTTTGCTGCGCTGCCCTTAGTTGCTTCATATATATTTTGCGAATTTCATTAAAAATTTCAATAGATTCAGGAGATTTATAATCTGGATATGTCCATTCGAAAGTTCGAAAGCTTCCCTTATAAAATCTGTAGGTGAGTTCAGCATAGATTCCGTTATCAAGATAGGGTCTATGGTCGTAATTCTTTGTTGTGGCGAGGATTAATTTTTCTGGGGCAACATATCCTGGATCGATATTCACCATTCTGTTAGGGGTATTGGGAAAATTAAACTCCTTTTCTACCTCATTTGTTTCTATTTTTATCTTTGGGAGATTTTCTATCTTCATTAAAGGCTCAAAGCTTAGGAATTGTCTTTTAAGACCTTCCCCCATCTCTTTTTCATAATAAGTGGTGAAATTAAAGGAAATTAATTGACTTTCAAAGTCCATCTTTCCTAATCTTTTGATAAGTTTCTCTTTCGTCATTCTCAAGACTTCTTCATCTTTGAATATCAAACCAACAATCAATTTTACTGGAAAAGGATATTTTATCTTGCCCATTTTTTAAAAGTTTATAGAAAAATCTTTGAAGTCTCCTACATAATCCAACCAATTATAATCCACACTTTTCACCACAGCACCCGATGGACCTTTATGGCACCACTTAACCAATTCTTCAACATCTTCTCGTTTTCCCTCAGCAATAATTTCAACGGAGCCATTCCTATTATTTCTTACCCATCCTTTGATATCTAATTGAGAAGCTTTACTAACGGTATTATATCTGAAACCCACCATTTGTACTATACCAGTAACGATAATATTGACTCTGGCCTTTTCCAAATTTAAAAAGCTCCCAAAAGCATTTACTTATAATCTTTGTTCAAGCGCTTCAATTTCTTCGTAAATCTTTAGAGTAGCTTCAATTGGATCTTTTGCCGCTGTTATTGGTCGTCCAATAACTATATAATCAGCTCCTTCTTCAAAAGCCTTTGCAGGTGTAGAGAGTCTTTGATGATCGTCTTTAAGAGCCCATGAAGGTCTTATTCCTGGAACCACTGTTAAAAAATCTTTTCCGCAGAGCTGTTTTATATCCCTCACTTCATTTGGGGAAGCAACAACTCCGTCTAAACCTGCCTCTTTTGCTGAAGAGGCCAAATTTAAAACCTGGTCTTTAATTTTACGATTAAATCCCAAATTAAACAAGTCTTTTTGGTCAATACTTGTTAGGATGGTTACTCCAATTATATAGGGACATTGTAAACCCTCTGTTTCAGCTAATCTCTTGCATGAAGCAACGCATTCCTTCATCATGGAAGATCCGCCCAGTGTATGGATATTGAACATAAAAACCCCTAATTTCATTACTTCCTCTCCTGCCCTTGCAACGGTATTCGGGATATCATGAAATTTAAGATCGAGAAAAATATAGCAATCATTATTTTTTAAGATTTTAATAATTTCTTGACCAAATCGTGTAAAAAGTTGATTACCGACTTTAAAAATCTTTATATAATCCTTAAGCATTAACACAAGTTTTTTTGCCTGATCTAGGTTATCTGTATCCAATGCAAGGATAATTCTATCTTTTGGTTTAAACCTCATCATCACCTTTCTTCTTATAAACTAATTTTGATAAGAGGATACTTACCTCATAAAGAACTATCAAAGGTAGTGCCATGAGAATCTGTGTAAAGACATCGGGAGGAGTAAGGAGCGCAGCTATTATAAATATAAGTAAAATGGCATATTTTCTATTTCTTGTTAAAAACTTTGGTGTAACTATACCGATCTTCGTAAGGAATAATAAAACCAAGGGCAATTCAAACACGATTCCAAAGGCCAAGATTAGCTTTGTTGTAAATGAGATATAGTTGCCTAAAGACAACATAGGTTTGATTCCATTCGTTCCATAGGCTAAGAGAAATTTTATGCCAAAAGGAAGGATTAAATAGTAGGCAAACATTCCTCCGATTACAAACATAATGGTAGAAAATACTACAAAAGGCAATGTATGCTTCTTTTCCTTTTCCAGCAGGCCAGGTGAAACGAACTTCCATAGTTGATAAAGGGTTATTGGAATAGTTAAGAAAAGACTGGCGAAAAGAGCTACCTTAAGATTTACAAAAAATGCCTCTGTAGGTGAAATAAATATGAGATCCTGACCCAATGGTATTTTTAATATTAGGATGATTTTATGTGAAAGGAAATAAGTGAGGATAAAACCAAAGCCAATTGAGATAAATATAATAATAAGCCTCTTCCTTAGTTCCTCGAGATGTTGGGTGAAGGGCATCTTTTCATTTTCTATGTTCTTGGTTGTCTTTGTCATTATCTTCTGTATCTTTCTTTACTTCATCAGGAAGGGCTTTATTATTAGTTTCATAGCTATTTACTTCTTCATCAATATCGACTTTCAATGTATCTTGGAATTCGTCTGTTGCCCTTTTAAATTCTGCAAATCCTCTCCCTAGTGCCCTAGCAATATCAGGTAATTTGCTAGGACCGAGAATAATTAAAGCAATGATCAGTATAACGATTAACTCTGGCATCCCAAGACCGAACATCTGATCCTCCTTTATTTGAACGTAAAAAAACAACGTTCTTTAATTAAAAATCCTATCAAAAGACATTCTATTCTGCAAGGATTTTATCAATTTCTAAATCATTAAATTTAATATAAAAACAGGTTTTTATTCTGCGTTGGATTGACTTAACAGTTAAGAAAAGAGTTGACAAATTTTAAATATTGAGTATAGAGGAATTGAAATATGATTAATATGAATTTATACAGATGATTTAAAAGATTAAGTAATAGGATTTAATAATGAATATGCCTAACAAGAATGGTTTTGCTAAGTTATTGGTTGTTGATGATGATGATTTAGTATTACAGGGTTTTAAGAGTGTATTGAGTGGAGAGGGATATGAAGTGGATGAGGTTAATAGCGGAAGAGCGGCTCTTAAGTTGATAAGGAGGGATCGTTTTGACCTGGTTTTGGTTGATCTCATGATGGAGGGTATTGATGGTTTAGGAGTATTGCGAGAGGTGAAGAAGAAAAGTCCGGATACGGTGGTAGTTATAGTCACGGGATATGAGTCGATTGAAAGTATTCTGGAGGCGATGCGTTGGGGTGCATATGATTATCTTATCAAGCCTTGTTCTGAGATAGATTTAAAGATGACGATAAGGAGGGGTTTAGAGAAGCAAAGGATAGAGAGGAAGTTGGTAGGGGCGGAGAGGTTAGCTGCGATAACGAAAACGGCTTTAGCGACAAATCATAAGATAAGCAGCCCTTTAGAAACGATAGTTTTGGAGACGGAGTTATTATTAAGGAAAGGTGATGAATTTGATGAGAAGGGGAAAGAGAGATTAGAGGCTATATTGCAGGAAGCATTTAGGATAAAGGATATAATGAAGAAGATGTCTCATATAACCGAGCCTGTTATTAGCGAATATATGGATAGTGTAAAAATGGTGGATATGGGGAGATCTAAAACAACTTTTCATTCCCTTAAGGAGGGCGGTAAAAAGAAGTAATCTTTAAATATAAGTTAACCAATGTTCATGGTGTTCGTCTTTACCTTGAACGACATCAAAAAAGGCCTGCTGAAGCTTTTTAGTTGTAGGACCAGGTTTGCCGGTCCCGATATCCCGATTATCTACTTGCCTTATAGGAGTCAATTCTGCTGCAGTCCCTGTAAAAAATGCTTCATCAGCAATATATAACTCATCCCTCGAGAAGGGTTCCTCTTTAAGAGGGATATTTAAAAACTTTGATAATTCTATTATAGAATCTCTGGTAATACCTTCTAAAACAGAGGTAAGAGGGGGCGTCTTAATCATTCCTTTTCTCACGAGAAAGATATTTTCTCCACTACCTTCTGAAACATTTCCATTTGTATCCAACATAAGGGCCTCGTCATAACCATTCAATATTGCCTCTATCTTTGCCAATTGGGAATTCACATAGTTTCCGCATATCTTTGCCTTTGTCATTGTTATGTTGACGTGATGCCTTGTAAAAGAAGATGTCTTTACTCGAATCCCATTTGATAAACCTTCTTCTCCAAGATATGCACCCCAGGGCCAGACTGCAATAGCAACTTTAATGGGAATGCCAAGAAAGTTGATGCCCATATTCCCATAGCCAATATATATGATGGGTCTGATATAACATTCTTCTAATTGATTAATATTTATGGTTTCTCTAATTGCTTTTATTACATCGTTTTTAGAGAACGGGCTTTCAATACCTACTATATGGGCAGAATTGAACAGTCTATCAATATGTTCCATTAGTCTGAATATAGCTGGGCCTTTTTTTGTTTTATAGCATCTGATTCCTTCAAATACACCAAGACCATAGTGAAGGGTATGAGTCAATATATGAATCTTTGCGTCGGCCCAATCAACAAATTTACCATCCATCCATATCTTTTTGACTTCTTGCAAGGCGACTCTCCTTTTCATTTATTTTTTTAAATAAAAAAGAATTAAAAAATTACCACATGGCTTTTTTTAATGCAAGAAAATTATTTATAGATATATTATTTATCTAGTCATAAAACAAGGCAATAAAGATATTATTGCCTATCTTTATTTATTATTTTTATTGACTTTGAAGTTTTGATGTTATAATGTTTTAAACTTTATGGGCCGCTAGCTCAGGTGGTAGAGCAACGCCCTTTTAAGGCGTGGGTCGAAGGTTCGAGTCCTTCGCGGCTCACCAGCGTCCCCATCGTCTAGCCCGGCCAAGGACACCGCCCTTTCACGGCGGTAACGGGGGTTCAAATCCCCCTGGGGACGCCATTTACATTTATAAACTCTTCTAAATTAGTTCCCCCAAAAACAGCCATTATTAAATAACATACTTTCCTAGGCTTTTTTCGAAGAAGACTTTTCGTTGATAATCAAAGCCATTGTATAATGACTGAAGAAGTGTTATTATTTTTTTAATATAAAAATTTTAATATTTTCTCAAATTCATATGAATTTTATGAATAGAAAAAGTGGTAGATTATATTTAATCCTTTTTATAACTCTTTTAACAATCATTTCCTGTGCTGGGACTACAGGACCAAAGGTATCAGAGCAGGAGTTTCTTCGTGAGAAGGAGATATTACAAAAGAAGGCAGAAGAATTCAAAAAGGCCCAGCAGGGAAAAGTAGGGAAGGTAGGTGAGAAGCTCCTTTTATATATTCAGAACCACCCACAAATAAGTTTCCATATGGTTGATGACCAGAGTGTTAATGCAGCGGCAACATTTAATAAGGTCTTTGTAACTTATGGCATGATGCGTTTTATAAAGACTGAGGATGAACTCGCCGTAGTTTTGGGACATGAACTCGCTCATATAACAAGGGGTCATCTCAAAAAGAGTATTACAAAAAATATTTTACTGGACATCCCCGTTTTGATTTTAGGGACCCTTGCTGAATCTCAGGTTAGTGGAACAGGACAGGTAGTTTCTATGCTGGGGGGTGCCTTTTCTCAGAAGTTCAACAGGGATTATGAAAGAGAAGCAGATGTTTATGGTCTTAAATATGCCTATGAGGCAGGTTATGACATAAAGGCAGGAGCAAGGATATGGGAGAGATTTGCCATTGAGGTTCCAAAGAGTCTGTCAAGAGACTTTTTTAGCAGTCATCCCTCCTCTCCAGAGCGATTGATAAGGATAAAAAAGGTTAGCAGCGCTTTACTATCGGGCCAAGGAATTGAGGGATTGGAAGAGAATCCTAAATAATATCGGCTTACTGAAATTTATAAGCGGGACCACCCCCGCCCTCAGGGGGGACCCAGTCTATTATTTCATAGGGGTCCATGATATCACATGTTTTACAATGGACACAGTTAGCAGGGTTAAGCTTTAATTCTTTTTCTCCGCTTTCTTCATTTTCAACAATCTCATAAACATTTGAAGGGCAAAAATACTGACACGGATTGCCGAATTCTATCCTACATTCATTTTTGCATACATCAGGGTTGCTTATCTTTAAATGACAGGGTTGATCCTCATCATGATTTGTACCAGAATAGAATACATCCGTTTCTTTATCAAACGTAAGTTTATTATCAAATTTTATAATATGAGACTTATATTTTGACAGATTATCCCCATAATAATCTTTGAGTTTCTTCATTCTCTTGTGGCCCTCTTCAATTTTTATTGGCTTTCCCCATCTTCCCTTTGTCAACAGCTGAAAAGCTCCTTTCAAAAGACCTTGAAAGAATCCCTTTTGAAAGCCTTGATGAAAATTCCTTGACATGTGTAGCTCTTTTTCTATAACACTCTCTCTAACCTTTTCTTCGTACCTCTTTAATGTATTTTCTGAATAGTCCTTTTCTTTTAGAGCATGAAATATTGTTTCTGCTGCGAGGATTCCTGATTTTATTGCCAGATGAACGCCCTTTAGCCTCCTAGAGTCAAGAAAACCAGCAGAATCCCCCGCAATTAATAATCCATTCCCGTAAATTTTTGGGATCGAATAATAACCCCCTTCTGGAAGGGTTTTAGCACCGTAGCTTATTATCTCTCCTCCTGCTAAGAGGTTAGAGATGAAAGGGTGTTTCTTGAATCTTTGAAATTCATGGTGAGGGTCAAGCATAGGATTTTGATAATTGAGACCCACAACAAGCCCTATGGCGAGGAGATTATCTTCCATTCCATACAAAAAACCCCCTCCATATGTTGAGTTGTCTAGGGGGTATCCAAAGGTATGTATAACCTTTCCACTGAGCCTATTTGACGATGGAACCTTCCAAATCTCTTTAATCCCAACTGAATAAACCTGAGGGTTAATCTGTGTTGTATCTGAAAATTTATTTAAAAAAGCTTTCGTGAGACTCCCCCTACTTCCCTCGCCTAAAACAGTAATAGATGCTAAGATATCGGCACCAGGTTCATAGTTATTCTTTTGGTTTCCACTTTTATCCAGACCTTTATCTCCCGTCCTGATTCCAATGGTGCGATCGTTCTTAAAAAGAAGCTCAGACCCAGGAAATTCACAGAAAATGTCAACACCTCTTGCTTCTACACTCTTAGCCAGCCACTGAACAAATTTCCTTAATGAAATGATATAACAACCATGATTGTTCAGAAGCTTGGGAATAAAAGGGATTTCTATCTTTCCTTTTTCAGTAAAAAAGAATAGGGAATCCTTCTCTACTTTTTGTCCTAAAGGAGGATTTTCCCCCTGGTAGTCTGGAATGAGTTCCTCTAACGTAGAAGTATCTAAAATACAGCCAGATATTATATGAGACCCAACTTCCTTTCCTTTTTCTAAGATGGCTATACTGATTTCACCTAAGCCTTGCTTTTTAATGAGGTTTGAAAGGTGGAGTGCTCCTGCGAGGTTTGCTGGGCCAGCTCCTACAAATAGAACATCAACTTCAAGAATATCTCTTTTTTGTTCCATGATTATTTTAAATTTAATGAAAGAATTCTCACTTGATATTTTCGAGGAAGATTCATTTTAAATTGAAGGCTAAGTTAAAACCTTTTTTATCTCATCGGTCAGTTTGGGGATGACCTCAAAAAGGTCTCCTATTATTCCATAATCAGCAACCTTAAATATTGGTGCATCAGGGTCTTTATTTATAGCCACGATATATTTTGAAGAGGACATCCCAACAAGGTGCTGAATAGACCCTGATATGCCACAAGCGATATAT
>DATKYB010000006.1 GCA_035528715.1 Nitrospinota bacterium
GCGATTTAATTAATGAGGGGAATATTGGATTAATAAGGGCAGCAAAGAAATTTGATCCTACAAAGGGGATCAAGTTTATCACCTATGCTGTTTGGTGGATTCGCACTTCAATCAGGCATGCCCTTGCAAAACAGCAAGGGGTTGTCAGTCTTCCCTATAAACAGACAGATATCTTTTATAAGATAAATAGAAAAAAAGAGGAGCTTTCCAAGAATCTAGAGAAGGAGCCTTCTGTGGATGAGTTAGCAGATTCCCTAGATTTGTCCATTGAGGATATTGAGAGAAATCAACAGAACTATAGTTCCTTTTTGTCTTTAGATGTCCCTATATCTAATGATTCCAAGAAATCTTTTGTTGAGCTATTGGGGGAGGACGATCCTGCAAGGGTTGACCAAGATTTGGAAGAGAGGTCTTTGAGTAAAGAGACCGCTAAGTTAATTGAAGAATTAGAGCCGAGGCAAAAAGAGATCATTGAGATGAGGTTTGGTTTAAATGGGAAAGAATCCATGAGTCTAAGAGAAGTCGGGAAGAAATTAAGACTCAGCGGAGAGAGAGTACGACAGATAGAAAAGGAATCTCTTGTAAATCTTCATAGAATAGCAAAAGAAAGGGAATTGGATCTATTTCTTAATTAAGAACTTGATAGGTCTTTGTCTGTTTGATTTCAAGAGGTATAAAGCCATTAAAGATTTTTATAAAAATTGTTGAATTATCAAGATTAATTTTTAGGTCACTGAAGGTTTGTTTTGCCATTATACAGAAAAAATGTTAAATTAGATGCATGATAGATTATCACATCCACACGATCTTTTGCGGGCATGCCACTGGAGATTTCGAAGATTATGTTCAAAAGGCTATAGACCTTGGTTTTAAAGAGATAGGCTTTGCTGACCACTTCCCCCTCCTTAGGCATTGGGAACCAGAAATAACTATGTTAAGCGAGGAGTTGCCTGTTTATGTAGGCAAGGTTTTAGAAATAAACAATCGTTTCAAAGAGATAGAGATAAAATTGGGAATCGAGGTTGATTATATTCCTGAATGTATAGAGGAAACCCAAAAGATACTTGAAAAGTATCCCTTTGATTATGTGTATTGTTCCTTACACTATATTGGGGATTGGGGATTTGATAATCCTGCCTATAAGGAGTCATGGGAAAAAGAAAATATAACAGAGATATATCAAGAATATTATAGACTTTTAAGGGAGGCTGTTTCTACAGGATTATTTGACATTATTGCCCATCTTGATTTAGTCAAAAAGTTTGGCTATCGGCCAGAAAAAAACATCTTTCATGAGATAAAAAGGGTTATTAACACGATAAAAAAAGAAAAGATGGCCATAGAAATTAATACTTCTGGATTAAGAATGCCTGTAAGTGAAATATATCCTTCGCAAGAGATATTACGTTATTGTAAAAAGAGGTTTGTACCTGTTATTATGGGATCAGATGCCCACACCCCAGATGATGTAGGGAGAGATTTTAATAAAGCCAAGAGGATTTTAAAAAAGATTGGTTATAAGAATACAGTTGTATTCAATAAGAGGAAGATTGTAGATAAGATTAAGTTATAGAAAATAATATGGGTGAGGATATTTGGTTAAATAGCTAGAAAAATTTTTGAAAAAAAGTATGGCTTGTTGTCTCATACCTTTTTGTTGCTTCTCTCATTAAGTAAAAGGGCCAGCAGAACCTTTACTTAATTGGTGAGCTGTAACAACCAGCGTTTGTTTTGGTGATTAGGAGCTCAAAGGGTACCAACTTTCTACATCTTTTAGGTATTTGACAACAAGCCATAAATTTTTAATAACATTCTGAATAACCGCATTGCTTACAGAGCAAGCATCCGCTTTCATGCTCAACAATTCCACCGCAGTCAGGACAGCTCCCCCTCATAAAGAGTTTTTCACTGGTTATCTTTATTTCTGTAATCTCCTTTAATGCATGTTGGTAAGAAGCTTCCCCTATGTTTAAGTAGCTCTCTAAGGCCTTTGCAATCGCATCAGAGCATGATAAAATTTTACCTCCATTTTGCCAGACCGGAAGATGGCAACTGATTCCTTTTAGCTGGCTTATTATTTCGCTTGTGTCAATATTAGACCTTAATGCAAGAGAGACCAGTCTTCCAAGAGCCTCAGATTGAGATGCTGAACAGCCACCCGCCTTACCCATCTGATTGAATATTTCAAAGGGCTTTCCTTTTTCATCTTCATTGATGGTTACATAAAGCTTCCCGCAACCTGTCTTCATCATCCGTGTCGTGCCTGTTGTAATTTCGGATCTTGGCCTTGGAATGCGTTTTATTTGGGCTTCTTTTGTTGGTTTATTAATATTTAAAACCTGTTTATCTCTGCTAGAATCTCTATAAATTGTAACACCTTTGCAGCCCAGTTTATAGGCGAGGAGATATACCTTTTTAACATCATCAGTTGTAGAATCATGTCTTAAGTTTACTGTTTTTGAGACGGCGTTATCCGTGTATTTTTGAAATGCCCCCTGCATTCTTATATGATATTCTGGTGAAATATCATGAGCAGTTACAAAGAGTTTTTGAATATCTTCAGGCACCTCCGCCATCCCTTGAACCGATCCCTTTTCAGCAATCTTTTTCATGAGCTCTTTGCTATAGAAGCCTCTCTTTTTTGCCACTTCTTCAAATAAAGGATGCACTTCAATAAGTTCATCATCATCCAGAACCTTTCTAATGTATGAGAGGGCAAAGAGGGGTTCTATGCCGCTTGAGCAGTTAGCTATGATACTTAGGGTTCCAGTGGGTGCTATGGTTGTGAGGGTTGCGTTTCTAAGATTCAAGCCATTATTGGATGTAGCATATATGCTTTCTTGGTAGTTTGGGAATACCCCTCTTTTTATGGCTATCTCTGCAGAGGCCTTTCTTGCCTCTTTTAAGATGAAATTCATAATATCTTCTGCTGTAGCAAGAGCCAAATCAGAATTATAAGGGATTCCTAATTTGATAAGCATGTCAGCAAATCCCATAACCCCAAGCCCAATCTTTCTGTTTTCCTTGGTATTTTTTGCAATTAAATCTATGGGATAGTTATTCATATCAATAACATTATCTAAAAACTGGACAGAGGTTTTTACTGTTTCTGCAAGCTTGGTATAATCTAGGATATTTTTTCCATTACCACTCAAAACCATTTTAGAGAGATTTATCGAGCCTAAGTTACAAGATTCATAAGGGAGGAGAGGCTGTTCTCCACAGGGATTTGTGCTTTCTATTTCCCCTAACTTTGGAGTGGGGTTATCCCTATTGATTCTGTCTAAAAATACAATCCCTGGGTCACCGTTTTTCCATGCCATATTAATGATAAGATCAAACACCTTTTTGGCCTTTAACCTCTTTGTTACCTTCTTTGTATGAGGGTTGATTAATTCATATTCTTCGTTATTTTTTACCTTTTTCATGAAGTCTTCTGTTATAGCCACAGATATATTGAAATTGTTTAGTCTCTTATTATTTCTCTTTGCAGTGATAAACTCAATGATGTCGGGGTGGTCTGCCCTGAGTGTCGCCATATTTGCCCCTCTACGGGTCCCTCCCTGTTTTATTGCCTCTGTTGCAGCATCAAATACGCCCATAAAGGATACAGGGCCACTGGAGATTCCTTTGGTAGTTTTTACAGGGCTGTTTTTGGGTCTTAGCCTTGAGAAGCTAAAGCCTGTCCCACCGCCGGATTTATGGATAAGGGCTGTATGTTTTACTGCCTCAAAAATACTCTCCATGGAGTCATCAATGGGCAGTACAAAACATGCTGATAGCTGTTGAAGGTCTCTTCCTGCATTCATTAAGGTTGGAGAATTTGGAAGGAACTCCAGATTTGCCATCATTCGATAAGATTTATTGGCTTTTCCTGTTATATCAATATCTAGTTCATATATCTTATCTGCTGAAGCGATATTAAGGGCAACTCTTTTAAATAGCTCTTTAGGGTCTTCATTGACTTTTCCCTCTTCGTCCTTTTTCAGATATCTCCTTTCTAGTACAGTAAGAGCATTAGGGGAAAGGACTATTTCATCATTATCATCGATTACCTCTTTTATTATGGGATCGGCTATTTTCAAATCTACACCTAGAGAATTAAGAACCTTTCTACTGTCCAATCTGTTATTATCCTGTTTGGGATGAAGATTTTCTTCGCTTACTTCATCAATATTGGATTTCTTTTTAGTGACATTACTGGCAGGGTCCATAGCCTTTTCCTCTTGATGTAGAAAATAATACTAATAAAGACGAGTTTATACTAGAATAAGAAAAAAATACACTATTTTGTAGTGAATATTTAATACACTACTATATGTTGTATTGTCAAGTAAAAATTTTTAAAAAAACTTGTTAAATTTAAAATAGTTTAAAAGAAAAGAATTATGAAGTTTCAATTGAAAGAAAATTGTTCATTTTTTGCTTGCCCAAAAAACGAACCAAAAAAGGGCACCCCCTTGCTTTTTTTAACGGAATTTTTCTGGCGCTCATTCGGCGAGGGAGGAAACTCGCTTTGCTCAGACACCCTCCCTCTTTTTTCCTCGTTCACTTGAAAAACTCCTAAAAAGCAAAAGGGGACCCCGGAACAATAAAAAACAATAATATTTTTTAATTAGTTCATTTTTGTTAAAATAAATTCGGCTCTTATAAAAAATGGAGGCAAAATGATACCTAACAGAGAATTGGCTAATAGTGGTTCTTTCCCTACTTGTTTGACTTATACTGAGTGTCCTAAATGTAGATATCTTTCAAATTCTCCTGATTTAGACTGTCCTGATATACCTTGTCCAAAATGTAGTGTTTCAGGTTTAACAAGATTAATATTTCCCAGCCTTTCGGCCTTAGAACTTTTAGAAATGATTGGTTATTTTTACTCAAAAGCATGTGACAGAATTGACAATTTAGAAGAAGAATTAGTTAAAACTCTCCAAGAACAACTTGGAGAAAAATACGATTCTGATTTAGCCATAAAGACAGCCAGAGAAATTCAAAATTTATATAATAAATATGATGATAAAGAATTAGAATATAACAAAATGCTCGAAATGATAAAAGAACGTCTTTCTCTGCAAACAATTGAAGAAGCCCAAAAAGCTTTTGTACCTCTTTTTAAATATGATGATAGTTTTGAAGAACATAAAGTCATAGTTATATTAACATGTACGCTGCTTGAGAAAATGTTCGATGACCTTCTCATCAAAATCAACATATCAAAAGGTGTGGATTGGTCTGAAGCAGAGAAAAAAGTTAGTCAATTGAGAAATTTTAATAAGCGATGTAAGGCTTTCGAAAAAATTACTGGTAATTCTCTCAAAAATGCGATAGGTCAAACTTCGATGACTACCTTTTATAAAGATTGGAAAGATATTCGAGACAAGCGAAATGAATTTATTCATAGAAGGCCTTTTGCAATTGGGAAATCGACAGCGGAAAAAGCGTTTAATCTTGCAAAAAATGCGTGTTCTCTTTTTGCTTGTCTCCAGAATCACTTCTGTGCAAACAATTAACTCGTTAGTACTGAGCAGAAAGCAATCCAAAAATGGCACCCCTCGATTTTTTAAACGGTATTTAACAGCGCTGGTGTGTCCTTTTCTTGCTCGTCCAAGAAAAGGACAAAAAGAAGGACGCCCCGCCTGCTTTTCTTAACGGGGTTTTGTCTTTGTTCACTCGGCGAGGCAAAAAACTTGGCTTCGCCTTCAGACACTTTGCCTCTTTTTTCGCTTGTTCACTTGAAAAACCCCTAAAAAGCAAAAGGGGAGATGAGAAAGCTCCTTGATTTCCTCACTTGCTAAATACCTAAAAAATCGAAAGGGGGATTTAAATTTAAGCCTAACGCCCTGGCTCACAGGTGTGAGGTTACGAGCGTCTTGGTGCATGTGTTTGTTATATGATTTGCTATTTTTAGCAGGCTATACAAAGCAATATAATCTTTAACACTAAGAGAAATATGAATCATATAAATTACGAATTAGAGAAGCATTTGTAGAGTTTCTAGAAAATATCTCCTTAGGAGTTAGTTGATAATAACCTTCTACAGCCCTCCATATGGCTTCGCTTACCCAATTGTTTATACCAAGAGTTTTCTTTGAGAAGATTTCTGGATCTTGGGGATTCAAAATGTAGATTTTCAAACTTGATTGTTTAACAGCTTGCGCAATAGCTTCATTTATATGTTTGTCTTTGAAACCATATCCTATTACCATCAATTTGGTTTTTGGAATAGACAATACAGTATTGAAAAGATTGAAGTACCAAGCGAGTATAGGGCTTGATGATATTCTTGATGGTTTATTTGTGCCAATTATTAATATTTCTTGGTTATTATCATCACGCCAATCGTATGACCCATGTAATTTAATGTAGAATAATTTGGAAGTATTCTTCCATTCATTAATTCGGTATTCAGGATTGTCGTCTTTTACTATTTTTACATAATCGCTTTCTTTTAATGGATTAGACTCTCTTGATTTAAATCGTTGATTATTTATTCTCAGCCCAGGAAGTGAAGGACCAATAGCGCCTGCATAGCAATATCGTTCAATAAAAAGGTCTTGATTCAAGGTAAAGAAGAATCCTCTTTCTTTTGGATTTCCAGTTATCTTTCCAAAGAACTCTCTTAATTTGTTCAGATCTAAGATATCGCTCGTAAAGAATTGCTGGCGAAATTCACGAATTACATCGTCAAGAGCATCATAGGCTCCTAAAACAGCCTTAAAAAACAACTCCTTTTCATCTTTTGTAAAATCAGAAGATCTTAAAACATCTTCATATAAGTCTTCATAGTTAAATGTCTTTTTTACAGCACTTTTTAATTTATTAGCCTCAAGATTCTCAGCTAGTTTAAGATACCTATTATGAATTTCAGACCACATTCTGTTGGCAAGGAATCCTCCATAATTATACGTAAACCCTGCTCCTGTGAGGAGGATATATCTTGAAATGGGAAAATCAAAGTTTTGTATCTTCATATAAATGGTCTTCCTTAAAATTCACGTGAAATATACATTTTGTTCATATAACAATTAATAGACGAAGTTCTTGTTTATGCATTTTTCTCTGTTATGTTTTGATTACCATATTTTTTTATCTGCCTCAGTAGTCAGCAAGCATTGCATCAAGCTTTGCGAGATTGGCATCTGAGTATTTGCTGCGTTTCTTGCTCTGCAGATTAAACATCATGTTCTCGTACGGTATAATGTAAAATTAAGTGATGTGAACCATAAAGCATACCAAAGTGTAAAAAAACAATTTCAATATCTTAAATTATCAAAAGCCGAAAAAGGGCCTGCTGGTTCGTATTCACTTCAGTGTCTTGTTATGCCTCTCCTGGATTTATTTTTTTACGATCGTATCCAAATTTTTTAGCAAAAAGCTTATCTATATAATCAGTTAAATGAAAAAAGAAACCAAAATATCCGTGAAAAATATTTATATCGATGAAAATCAATCTGTCATTCTCAAGAATACTGGATGCATGCACAATTTTGTGTCGCACTTGAGCCAACTCATCTAAGAAATTTAACGGATTTTTATGATTCATGCCCTCAAAATCCATCTCAAAGCTGTTAAACCAATTCATTAAATCTTTAGCTTTGTATTCAATATTGAAAACTTCATTCATCTTGCAAAACTTGCCATCCCATTTTTTCAACATGAGTATATCACGTGATTTGTCTAAGATATCTTCTGTAATTCCAATGTTTGGAAAAGATCTCTCTAAGAGCTGGTATAAATATGTTTCAAAAGATCCGTAAAACATTATGAAGGCTTGGCGTGTGAGGATATCTACGCCATTTGAAGTTATTTCAATTATTTTAGCAGCAGGCAAGAAAATGGGATTACCACCGTTTATATCAAGTCTCATGGGTGTTTTTTCCTTGGTAGGGAGCCTTGGGATAATATTTTTTTCATAGTTCTTTTTGCAGACATCAAACGATAATTTTGTAACATATAGTAAACTTTGAATCTCATTCATTCTCTTGAAAAATAGCTTGCGTTCAGATGTACATTCAGTTTCTGGCAATACGAACGTGTCACCTGAAAATGGATCGGGGATCATATTAAGAGGATTGTCAGAACTTGATGACATTTATATACCTTTCAATCATTGTTTAAGGCATAACATGACCATCAGCGGGAGCCACCGGCGATCCGCTGCATGGCGTGGTTACACGATCATCGGCTATTTCTGGAATTTTGAGAAGCAACTGTTTACGTCGAGTCTATTTATCGCCTTATTGAAAGCTTCACTTATCGCCTTTTCTCCAGAGCCAAACCCATACAGATTGAAGGCTGTTGCCTTTTCGTATATATTGCTTTCGCAAATAATCTCCCCACTCTTCTTAACTCTGGCTATATAACCGACTTCCCCCGTCCATTTTCCAAAGTTGAAGTCGAGTTTGAATTGCCTCACCAATAAATCAAGGATTAACACTCCATTCTCATGGTTGTTGGTTACAACTATGCCGTTCTTTGACAGTCTTTCTGTCATGGCTGTTTTGAAGATCCGTATAGGATTTTGTTGAACTTTAAGAGTTGGTTGGTCAGGCATCGCAGCATAGATAACGCCAAAGGCTACATATCCCAATACTCGTGTGCCTACAGAGGGCTTCGCTCCATCGCCAATAACCTCTTTATCCAGTCTCTCGCCGCTTGATGAAATGAAGACTTTTGCTTTTGGGTCAATAAGCCGCTCTTTGTTGACGGTGTAGTTTACCGATATTCCTTCGGTAGATGTTCTATACTGTTGGGAAAGCCCAGCACAGCCTGACAATAATGTGACAAACGCGATGATCAGTAAGATATTGTACGGGACGCACAGAAATCTTCTCATCTTTGCCCTCCTTCGCCTCAATCAATTGTATTCATCGTGTAACAATTAATAGACGGATTTCTTGTTTTGTTTTTTCTCTATTTTTTTAAAAAAATATCATATTTTGAAGATTATGCAACAAAATATCAAAATTTATGTAATTATATAAAATCAAAGGGGTGTCTTTCTTTGGTTCGTTTGCTTTCTAAAGACAAGAAATGAACAAAAAGCCGTTTAAAAAAGCAGGGGGGGCACCCTTCTTTAGTGACTTTCTTGGACGAGCAAGAAAGTCACAACAATCCCCGATATTATAGTTGATTTTAATAGGGGATATTTGTTATGCTCATCAAATCATAATTTTTATGGTGCGAAAATGCAGGGTGAGATTATAAGTATAGGTACGGAACTGTTATTAGGAGAGATTACAGATACCAATTCTAGCTATATTGCCAGGATGTTAACCTCTTTAGGTATAGATGTCTCCTATCAAATATCTGTAGGGGATGATAGGGATAGATTAGGGAAACTGATAAGGCTCTCTCATGAAAGGTCCCCTATTGTTATCACAACAGGGGGTTTGGGTCCTACTGTGGATGATATAACAAGGGAGTCGATTGCAGAGGCCATTGGAAAAGGTCTGGAATTCAGACAGGAGCTTATGGATGGAATCGAAGCCTACTTTGAAAAGAGGGGTATATCGTTTAGTCCCAACAACAGAAAGCAGGCATACATACCAGAAGGTTCTTTGGCAATTCAAAATCCCGTAGGCACAGCTCCTGGGTTTATTGTAAAGGATGAAAAGGGGATTATTGTTGCCCTTCCTGGAATACCCAGAGAGATGACCTATCTTTTGGGAAAAAGCGTCATTCCCTTTTTAAAAGAGGAGTTTTCTTTAAGAGAGGGGATAAGTTCAAGGGTTCTAAAGATAGGCTGTATGGGCGAAAGCAAGGTTGATGAGAAGATTGGGGATTTGATGAAAAATAAGGATTATCCCATAGGTCTATTGATAAAGGATGGGGAGATACAGATACGCATTACAGCGAAAGAAAAGGATCAGTTAAAGAATCTTAAGAATATGAAAGAGATAGAAAAAGAGATAAGAAGACGCCTTGGCAGTATGATTTATGGGGCCGATGATGAGACCCTTGAAGAGGTAGTCGGTTCCCTATTAAAAGAGAAAAAAGAGACAATCTCAATGGCCGATTCATTTACAGGCGGATGGCTTGCCCAGAGATTTTTAAGAGCAGATTCCAATAGGAAATACTTTAATGGATGTCTTGTATTTGTAAACGGAAAGGCACTGACTCAGGACTTGAATCTTCAAGAAGAAAAATTAAAGAGGGTTGGATTGATCAGCAGAGAGACAGCTCAGATAGCTGCAAAAGAGATAAAAAAAAGATATCATTCAGAAATCGGCTTGGCTGTTTTGGGCGGAACAGATAAGTCCAATGACTTTACTACATATATTGCCCTCTCTTCAAAAGATAAGACAATGGTTGAGGAGCATAAGTTTAGTGGTATCTTGGATATTGCTAAAAGCCGTATAACCACATTGGCTCTTGAACTAGTGAGGAGATATTTGAAGAATATAGGAATGTAACTTATGCAAGGTTTTATTAGAAGAATCCAGAATTTCAATGATATAGCACTCCCTTTGTTTTTTAGTCTTTTTCTTCACTTTATCATTATATATTTTATCTTCCTTGCTGGTAGTGGGAAAAACAATCTCAGTTCTTACCAAGTCAGTGTGAATGACAAACTCGATTCTGCAGATACATTTATTTTAGAGGAGATTCAAAGATCAAAAGAGAGGATAACGAGAAAGATTAGTGAGGTAAAAGCTTTAAAGCGAGAAGAATTTTCTGGAAAGTGGACTACAAAAAATATGCCTGAGAGAATAAAAAAAGCCTCCCAGAGGATTGGGATAGATATAGTAGAGACTCAAGTTTCTCCCTCATTATTTGAAGGGGGACACTCCTCAAGTGAATTTTCGATATTGATTAAGTTAATTACTTCCCCAAGGCTCGTTTTTGAAGATATCATTTTGATATCCTATTTAGTAGGGGATGGGACATTATATAGTGATTTCAAAACGGATTATTTTTTATTAGCCATAAAGGAAAAAGGGAGAAAGGAATCCAGGGATTTTATTATAACAACCATGGGCTGCAGGCTTTTATATGCCAGAAAACTTTCAGCACAGCAGTTTATATCCCAGGCTAAAATTGAAGAAGGAAAGTACTGGTAAATCAGAGAACATCAAGAGAAAATCTACTTTAACCACAAGTCTTTTTTGAGTGGAAAGAAGTATCTTCTTATTTTTAAATCCAACTGATATTTATTAACATTTCATTTTTATGAGATTATAGAGATTGAGTAAAAAATTGGATTAATAATGATGAAAAACATTGCAGCAATTGATTTAGGAACAAATACAATACGTTTATTGATAGGAAAACCAAAACAAAATAAAAAATTCGATATTATCTATTCAGATCAAAAGATTACAAGAACAGGAAAAGGCCTTTGTGCTGATGGTTATTTATCGAAAAGATCAATAAAGAAGATTATGAATGTTCTTTTAGATTTTAAAAACAAGATAGATAGTTTTGGAGTAGAGAAGGTTACTGTCGTAGCTACCAGTGTTCTCAGAGAGGCAAAGAACAGCGAAGAACTCATTGGTGGAATAAAATTAAAGATGAATTTTGATGTAAATATCATATCAGGGGAAGAAGAGGGAAGGCTTACTTTATTGGGAGTAAGGGAAGGTATAGGGAGAACATATCGTCATGCTTTAATTGTTGATATAGGAGGTGGAAGTACAGAATTTATAAGGGTACAAAGCGGTTGTCTAAAGAAAATATATAGTGTAGATTTAGGGGTGGTCACTCTTGCAGAAGAATATTTAGTGTCAGATCCAGTCAATAAGAAAGAGATTTTAGAAATTGATAAGGAGATATTAAAAAAGATTTTAGTAATAAGGGAAGAATTGAGAATAGAGGAAGGAATGAATTTAATTGGGACTGCAGGAACGTTTACTACATTAGCTGCAATAGACTTAGCAATGAAGGTGTATGATTCAGAGAAAATTAATGGTTATATCTTAACATTAAAAAAGATAAAGGAAATTTTTAAAATATTGATATGCGCGACATTACAAGAAAGAAAAAGGATTTTAGGTTTGGAAAGAGGAAGAGAAGATTTAATAATACCGGGCTCAGCAA
>DATKYB010000007.1 GCA_035528715.1 Nitrospinota bacterium
GAGGACATGAAATATACTATTTACTCCTAGAGGACCTGTTTATTTTTGACAACAAGCCCCTTGCAAAACTAAGAAAGGTTATAATTGACAAGGAGAAAGGCTTTCAACTTCTTGATTTCGTTGAGAAAAAACCACTTGATGGATTAGATGTTATCTTCGTAAGAAAAGAACCTCCCTTTAATATGGATTATATCTACTGTACATATATATTAGAACATATCACAAAAAAAACATTCGTTATCAATGATCCAAAAGGGATTCGAAAGGCTAATGAAAAGTTATATGTTCTTAACTTTCCAGAAATAGCCCCAAAAAATTGTATCTCAAAAAATCCAAGAATGCTCAAGGACTTTTTTATAAGTTTGGGAGGGGAAATGATCATAAAACCCTTGGACAGTTATGGAGGAAGGGGGATCTTTTATCTTAAAGAGGGGGATAAGAATATAAATGCTCTATTGGAATCATTAACATTGAATAGCAAAAGATTTGTCATTGGCCAGGAATATCTACCTCAAATAAAAGATGGTGACAAAAGGATACTCATTCTTAATGGGAAGCCTATTGGAGCTTTTAAAAGAATTCCACCTCAAGATGACCACAGAGGAAATATCCATGTAGGAGGGAGATGCGAGAAATCAGATATTACTGAAAAAGATAGAGAAATTTGCTCAATATTATCCAAGAAGTTGATTGCTGACGGTCTCTATTTTGTAGGGATTGATGTCATTGGGGATAAGGTATCAGAGATCAATGTCACGAGCCCTGCAGGAATACCTGAGATAAATTCTTTTAATAATTGTAGATTGGAAGAAGAGACCATTGATTTTGTGGAGGGAGTGGTTTCAGGATGAAGAAAGTAATCATAGGTATAATAATAGCCCTATTTCTACTCTTAATCATTGCCATATCCATCCCTTTTTTAGTTGACTTAAATAAATACAAAGGAATTGTTGTATCGCAGATTGAGAAAGCCATCCATAGAGAGGTTAAGGTAGATAAAATAAAGCTCTCCCTGTTAAAGGGGTTAGGGGTAAATTTAGATAATATTATTATTTCTAACAATCCAGAATTCAAAAAAGAACCTTTCTTAATTTTGGAAGGATTAGAAGTTAAGTTAAAGATTCTTCCTCTCCTTAGAAAAAGGATTGAAGTAAAAAAGATAATCCTTAACTCTCCAAAGCTTTTAATAGAGATTAACAAAGAGGGAAAATTTAATTTTAATGACTTAGTGAATCCCCAAAAGACGTCTAGTCAAATTTATAAAAAAGATTCATACCCTATTCTGTTTGTCTCCCAAGAGAAAAAATCGCCATCACCCAACCCATTTTTAAAGAACCTTAATATTTCCCGAATTATGATAAACAAGGGTGATGTCAAATTTATCGATGATTACTTTGATGCAAAAAAGGAGAGAGTAACTAATATTGAAGGCTTAAATCTCAAAGCAACGAATATTTCCCTTTATACACCATTAGACTTTAAACTCTCTGCTAAAATCTTAACGCAAAAAGAACAAAAGATAGATATGCAAGGAAAGATTGGTCCTTTTGGTGATAGGTTAGATTTTAAAAAAGTGGATTTAAATCTCGTCATGAAATTAACAGACTTGGATATTGCTCATTTCTATCCCTACTATAAAAAATATTCACCCCTTATCATTCATAACGGCTTTTTAAATTCAGATGTTCGCTTATCAGGGAATTTGAATGAAAAGTTTTCTAGTGATGGCAAAATCAGCCTGAGAGATTTCTCCTTTAAAGATAAAAAAGGTTTTTTTAAGATAGATAAAAAAATAAATCTAGATGTAGAGAGAAAGATCACCATAGATTTTAAAAAGGATTTGATAACTCTTGATAATTTTGATATTGGCTTACTCGATAATCATCTCAATGTATCTGGAGATATAAAAGAGTTTAAAAAGAACCCAAGAGTTAATCTTAAATTATCCTCCAAAAAGTTCCTTTTGAGTCAAATAGAGGGATTATATCCTCCTATAAAAAAGGCTATGCCAAAAGGGATGACCATAAAAGGACCGTTATCCTTCCTAACAGATGTTCAAGGGACCAGAACAAATTTTACATTAAAGGGAGATCTGAATTTAGATAAGAGCCGATTGGTCCTTAAAGATATATTAAATAAACCAGAGAAAATGAATACAAGGATTTTATATGACTTTAGTTTTGGTGATGATCAATTGACCATTAAAAGTGCCTCATTAAACCTTAAAGACTTAAATCTCAAGAGCTCTGGAACTATAAAAAAGTTTGATAACCCTCTCGTAGACCTAAAAATAAAGACAAGCGAACTCAACCTTAAAGGATGGGAAGACATTTTACTAGTAGGAAAAGGGGGAAAGCTCTCTGGATTATTAGAAATTGATCTGGGCCTCAAAGGACCGATCAAAGACCCATCTAAAATCTATTTTGAGGGAAAGATCAGAGCAAGAGATATTGAGCCCCTCGAAAATATTATGGATTTATATCCTCTCCCGAAAAAAGGGACCAGAATGCTTACCATGAAAGGTAAGGCAACTATAGATAGCTTTATAAAGGGGAAAATGAACGATCTCATTACCGACACAAGAATAGACCTAGACCAAGCGGGAATCAAGTATGCTGGACTCATTGAAAAACCGATGGGCACTCCTGCAAACTTACTTTTTAACGGGAGTTTTGCAAAAAACAATATCAGAGTAAACAAACTCAACCTCAACCTGAAGAATCTGAATATTAAGGGAAGTGGAACTATCATTAATACAAAACAACCGAAGATTGACCTTAATCTCTCCACAAATGAAATTGATTTTATCCAACTCAAAGAGCTCATACCTCTCTTAAAAGAGCACAAGCTTTCAGGAAGAATAAAAACTGATATCAAGATAAAAGGTGATATGGCACTTATGAAAGATATCGATCTTCAAGGAAATCTTTCTATGGAGAAAGTCGGTGCAAAATTCTCTTTTATCCCCAAAGAAATTCATGACATGAGCGGGAAGATCTCTATGCAGGGAAAGAGAATGGATATCAAGGGCTTAACCATGGGATATGGAAATACAATAGTAAACCTTGATGCAACGATTAAAGACTTTGACTCTCCGAAGATTAAATTCTCATTACGTTCCCCAAGACTTAGGTTTGATGATCTCCTGACTGCTGGGCAACCCAAAAAGGCTGATCGCAAGATATATGGAGAATCCATTTTGCCTGTTGCTAAAAAAATAGAAAACAAAGACTCCTTTTTAAAAAAGATACAGGCAGAAGGGGACATTAGAATTGGAAGGGGAGGATATAAGAATTTTAACTTTTCGAATTTAAAGGCAGACCTTTTCTTTGGAAAAATGGCCCTAACTATAAGACCTTTATCATTTAATCTTTACAAGGGCCTTTTTTCAGGTTCAGCATTGATGGATTTTAAAGAGGAAAAACCAATATTTTATGTACAATCTAATCTTAGAAAAATTGATGTAAAAGAGCTTATAAACTCCAATACCTCGCTAAAGGATATGATTAATGGAACCCTCAACTCTGATTTATCAATATCTGGAAAGATGGCGGATGCAGTCACTAT
>DATKYB010000008.1 GCA_035528715.1 Nitrospinota bacterium
TAATAATCTAATAAGATCAGAAACCAAAAGACCCCCCTGAACATAATAAAAAAGAGATAATAAAAAAATAATAATTTGATTCATTGAAAAAGTCAATATGGTGTTTTGTGAGGTAAAAATGTTCTTTAGCCCTGTTTATCTTTTTCTATCCAGAAAATTCTTTTTTATTACGGAAAGTTGACTTTAAGCTAAAGGCAAAATATAATTTGAGCCATTTATGAAATTGAGTTTTTTATATCTATGGAGAAATGATTATGAATCATAAAGTCAAAAGAAGAGATTTCTTGAGAATCATAGGTGGTTTAAGCATAGGTTCGCTGTTCCCTCCTTATATGAAGCTTCTTGCAGATGCATCTTTGGATTTACCGGAGATGGTTATCTCAGAAGGAAAAGACCCTTTTAAAATAACCTTAAGAGCAATAGAGGGATTGGGAGGGATGAAACGGTTTGTCAAAAGGGGAGATGTGGTTGTGATCAAACCAAATATAGGATGGGATAGAACACCTGAACAGGCGGCCAATACAAATCCTGATGTGGTAAAGGCAGCAGTAATAATGTGTTTTGATGCAGAAGCAAAAAAGGTAAAGATTTTTGACAGATCAGTAAATGACCCTAGAAGGTGTTATATGAGAAGCGGTATATTTGATACCGTTAAAGATACAGGGGCAGAGCTCTCGCATATTGATCCGAGAAAATTTAAGGAAGTGAGTATTAAGGGAGAATATTTGAAAACATGGCCTGTATATCAAGATATCCTCGAATCAGACACTATTATAAACATTCCTATTGCCAAAGATCACAGCACTGCCCTCCTTACAATGGCTATGAAAAACTGGATGGGAGTAATAGGAGGAAATAGAGGGTGGCTTCATAATGATATTGATAGGTCTCTTGCAGATTTAGCAATGGCAATCAAACCTACCTTGACCATTCTCGATGCATACAGGATTTTAGTGGATAATGGACCTTCTGGGGGTGACCTGGGGGATGTTCGCCTAAAAGAGACGGTTATTGCTGGAGTTGATCAAGTTGCAGTGGATTCTTATGGTGCAACCCTCTTTGATCTCAAGGGTGAAGATTTAGGATATGTTAAAATTGCTTCAGAGAGAGGTATTGGTAATATGGATTTGAGTAAGATAAAGATAAAGAGGGTTCAATCTATTAGTTAAAATTCTCTCAAGCTATATATGAAAAGATTCCGAGTAATCATTCAGATAACCTTTTTCATTATTTTTTTTGTTCTGCTTGTCTTAACAGAATATGCTGGGAAAAATGAAATACAATACCCTGTTAAATTCTTTCTTGATTTTAATCCCCTCATCCTGATCACAACTATCCTTGCCTCTCATGGTATTCCTGCAGAGATTCCCAAGACTCTCTTCCTCTCAGTATTTTTAATTATCCTTACCGTATTCTTAGGAAGGGTTTTTTGTGGTTGGATCTGTCCTTTTGGTTCTTTAAATCATTTTATCGGTTTATCTTCGAAAAAAAAGACAAATTTGCCTGAGAGAAGTTATGGGGAGTTCGATAACCGGTATAAGTTAAAATATCTGATCCTTATATTTATTCTTATCTCGTCCCTTTTTACACTTCATATTACAGGCATACTTGATCCTTTATCCCTTCTCATCAGATCCTTTGCAATCAGCATAAACCCCATCTTAAATTATTTCTTTAGGTCGTTTTTTGATTTCTTGTATTTTACTGATATAAAGGTTATCAAAGCTATCTCAGAGCCCATCTATAGTTTATTAAAGAAGGTCTATCTATCATTCAATCAACCATACTTTTCACAGGTCTTTATTATAGGGATGTTCTTTTTTGGTATTCTCTTTTTAAATCTGATCAAAGATAGATTCTGGTGTCGTTTCCTCTGCCCTCTTGGAGCTTTGCTGGGTTTCTTTTCTCGATTTAGCTTTATTGAAATGAAGGTTGATGAGAGATGCAAACAGTGCAAAGATTGCATGAAAAAATGTCAGGGTGGAAGAATGCTCGAAAGAGAAATTCAATGGATGCCATCGGAATGTATGGTCTGTTTTTGCTGCGTAGATGAATGCAGGGAAGGTTTTTCTCATTTTAGATTTCGTTCGCCCTTTCAAAGAAGTGTTGAAGGAATCGATCTTGGGAGGAGACATATATTGACTTCAGCAGCTTTCGGGATATTCGCTGTTCCTCTAATAAAATTAGATCCGAAGAGGAAAAGACCCATACCTTCTCTTATAAGACCACCCGGGGCAGTAGAAGAGGATATTTTTTTAGAGCGTTGTGTTAAATGTGGAGAGTGCATGAAGGTTTGTCTTACAAATGGTCTTCAACCTACCCTTTTTGAGGCCGGTCTTGAGGGGATATGGTCTCCTATCCTTGTATCAAGGCTTGGGTACTGTGAATACTATTGTACTTTATGTGGTCAGGTTTGTCCAACCGGGGCTATTAAAGAATTGCCTGTTGAGGAAAAGGTAAAGATAAAGATTGGACTTGCATTTATAGATAAAGATCGTTGCCTTCCCTATGCTCTTGATAGCCCGTGTATTGTTTGTGAAGAGGTATGCCCCACACCAAAGAAAGCTATATGGTTTCGCAAAAAAGCAGTCGTTGACAAAAAAGGGAAGAAGATTATATTGCAGCAGCCCGTAGTAGATGCAGCCCTTTGTATCGGGTGTGGGATTTGTGAGAACCTCTGTCCTGTGATTGATAAACCGGCTATTGTGGTTACAAGCATAGGGGAGTCAAGGTCTAAAACAAATCAGCTTCCCTTCGTATTGGATAGGGATGTCTTTGGTAAGAGAGTTTGAAAAAGTGAAGTGAATAAATTTCTGGGTATTTTTATAAAGATTCTTATAGATAAGAGATCTATTCTATTCTTTTACGAGCAAAACCAGTAACTACTTTTTCTTTCTAAACTCAATATTCCCGTTCTTTAAAGCGACTTCTATAAGATTTCCCTTTTCAAACTCTTTTGATATAATTTTTTGAGCAAGGGGATTCTCTATAAGTTTTTCAATTGTCCTCTTTAAGGGCCGTGCACCATAAAATGGGTTAAAGCCCTCCTTGGCAAGTTTTTCTTTTACTCTATCAGTAACGATTATTTCTAATTTTTCTTCTTTGATCCTTTCTTTCAGATTATTGATGAGAAGGTCAACAATTTTTCTTATATGTCCTTCATCTAATTGATGAAATACGATAAGATCATCTACCCTGTTTAAGAATTCTGGTTTAAAAACCTTTTTTACTTCACTCAAAACCTTATTTTTGATATCTTCATATCTCTTGTCACTGGTATCTCTGCCAAAACCTATTGCTACCGAATCCTTGGTTATTAATTCGCTTCCAATATTGGATGTACCTATAATCACAGTATTTTTAAAGCTCACTGTGCGTCCATGGGCATCAGTGAGACGGCCATCATCCAAAATCTGTAAGAGCATATTGAAAACATCGGGGTGAGCCTTTTCTAATTCGTCTAAGAGGATGATGGAATAGGGGTTTCTTCTTATCTTTTCTGTCAATTGCCCAGCTTCTTCATAACCAACATATCCAGGAGGAGAGCCAATAAATTTAGAGACAGTATGTCTCTCCATATATTCTGACATATCAAGGCGGATCAGCTTATTTTCATCATCAAGGAGAAACTCTGCAAGGGCTTTGGCTAATTCAGTTTTTCCCACACCTGTGGGCCCTAAAAATATAAAGGAGCCAATCGGCCTCAACTTTTCTTTGAGCCCAGCTCTGTTTCTTCTTATCGCATCGCTAACAGCCTTTACAGCATTTTCCTGACCCACAATCCTTTTATGAATATTCATCTCCATATTCATCAGTTTCTCAGCCTCGCTCTCCAGCATTCTGGCCACAGGGATACCTGTCCAGCCTTCAACCACCTTGGCAATATCCTCCTCATCAACGATGGAATCCCCGGGCTCTATATCCTTTTTCCATTCAGATAGCTTATTCTGGAACTCTTTTTCAAGGGTGATAAATTTCTGTTGGTACTTGGCTGCCTCTTCGTAACTCTGCTTTTCATATGCATTTTTCTGCTTTTGGAGGAGGTCTTCCTTGTCTTTTTCTATTTTTCTAAGCTCTGGGGGTAGGTAGATGAGGTCAAGATGCTTTCTAGAACCAGCCTCATCGATAAGATCAATGGCCTTATCCGGAAGGAATCTATCTATGATATATCTTTCTGAGAGATTTGCAGCAGCCATCAGTGCCCCATCTTTATATTGAATTTGATGGTGGCTTTCATAATTCTTTTTTAAACCTTGAAGAATCTGGCGAGTATCTTCTACTGATGGCTCTTTAATCAAAACTATCTGAAATCTTCTCTCCAAAGCCTTATCCTTTTCTATGTGCTTTTTATATTCATCCAGCGTTGTCGCACCAATGCACTGAAGTTGACCCCTTGCTAAGGCTGATTTAAGCATATTCGAAGCATCGATGCTCCCCTCTGCAGCGCCGGCACCCACAACAGTATGGAGTTCATCAATAAAGAGTATGATCTGTCCTGCAGCTGCTAATACCTCTTCCTTTATAGACTTAAGCCTTTCTTCAAATTCTCCTCTAAATTTGGAGCCTGCAACGACTTCAGACATCTCTAACATAAGTACCCTTTTATTGACAAGGGTCTCTGGAACCTCAGCCTCTACTATCTGCTGGGCAAGACCCTCAACGATTACAGTTTTTCCTACACCCGGCTCACCTATTAGCACAGGGTTATTCTTTTTCCTGCGTGATAGAATCTGAATTACCCTTTTTATCTCCTGTTCTCTACCAATAACAGGATCAAGTTCTCCCTTTCTTGCCATTTGGGTCAGGTCTGTTGTATATTTTTGCAGTACATTGAGTTTACTCTCTGCTTTTTTGTCTTCGATATGCCTATCTCCTTTGATCCTGGATAAAGTCTCTTTTACCTTTTCATAACTGATCCCAAGTTCTTTAAGAATCTTGGATGTTGAACCGACTGATTCATCCAACATTCCTAAAAACATGGTTCCAACACCTATAAACTTATCTCCCATTCTTTCTGATTCACTTTTGGCTACTTTTAAAAGATTTTCTGTTTCCTTGGTGAGGAGGATTTGGGTAGGAATAACGTCTCCAGAAAACTTTTTTTTCGTTTCCTGTATCCCATATATCTTATCTAATAACATTCCCTTAATTTCTTTTGGTTCTAACCCCATATCTTTAAAAATATCAAAGAGCATTGAATCTTCCTGCTCGAGAAGGCCTAAGAGGATAAATTCAGGAGAGAGTTCGTTCTGTTTAAGGGTCAACATCTCCATGGAGCCTATATTGACTGCCTCCATTAGTTTATCTGTGCAGTAATAAAAGTATCTTTGCATGCTCTCTCCTTAATTTCATCTTTTTTAAATATCTTCATTTTATCGAGGTTTGTCAAGGGTTTTGTTGGGAAAATCGGGATCAAAAAAGAAAGTCATTTATCATATCTATCCGTTTAAGAGAATTGACACCTTTTTGGAAATGTGATATCGCTAAAGAAACTCTCATAAGAAACAGTTTCGAAATATATTGAGAGGATTAGATTTCTTATCTATATGAGATATAAGGAATTATCAATATGAAAGAGAAGATTAAAAAGATTTTTTCGAGTAGGATTAAAAAGGAAATATCTCGTGATGATTTAGTCTCTGCTGCGGTATTGATCCCCCTATTCGAGAAAAATGGGGAGTATTATATCTTATTTACAAAACGAACAGAATCTGTTGAGCACCATAAGGGACAAATATCTTTTCCCGGTGGAATAAGGGAGCAAACGGACAGAAATTTGAAAAACACTGTCACGAGGGAAGTTTTTGAAGAGATAGGTCTTTTAGAAAAAGATATCAATATTGTTGGGGAGTTAGATGATATCGAAACAGTAACAAGATTCAAGGTTACTCCCTTTGTAGGATTTATTTCTTATCCCTGTAAATTCAAAATCAATAAAGATGAGATTAAAGAGCTGGTAGAGGTTCCTTTTTCTTTTTTTCTTCAAAAGGAAAATTTCAAAGAAGAGGAATGGATTTACGAGGGAAAGAAAAGAAAAGTTTATGTATATCAATACAATCACTATAGGATTTGGGGAGCTACTGCCAGGATCATAAAAAGCTTTCTTGATCTATTATAGCTCAATATATGGGCAACACTTTGAAGAGACAATTGACATTTTTCTTTTTACAGAGATATCCATAGATAATAAAAAAATATTTAAAAGATAAGGCAGAATTTATGACAAACCCAATGAATAAATTAGTCTTTTGGTTAACCTTTGGTGTTATCATCACCTTTGTATTAATCAATATGGGGGTGCAAAAGGAGGTTCTTATTATCTTTGGTCTGACTATTCTTGGTGTCGGAGGTCTGGCTAGAAGGATGTTAGGTACCTATTTTCAGGCGGTCAAGGAGCTAAAAAGAAATCGTTATGATACTGCAATAAGACTATTTAAAGAATTTATAAGTGAGATTGACTACAATCCAGATCTTCTAAAATGGCAGAAGTTTGCCACGTTTTCTACAGGATTTTCCTTCAAAGAGACGGCTTTTTTAAATCTTGGTGTATGTTATTGGAATAAACGCCAGTATAAGGAGGCAATCTCTGCTTTTAAAAAGGCAACTGAGATAAGGCCAGAGATGGTAGAGAGCTATTTAAACATAGCGATGATACACTTTAACCAAGGGAATAAAGAAGATTGCTATCTTTGGTTAGAAAAGGCCAAGCCTTATAGAAATGAAAAGTTCAATCAGTTATTGATTGAATCTTCCTATTTTGATTCCATAAGGAACGAAAAGAGATTTCAGGACATACTCAATTGATTAACAAAGAAATCGGTAGATAGAATAAGAATTTCACAGGATATCTATAATTGACATAATCGCTGAGAGCGTTTGTCTCTTAATACGTAGGATAAAAGAATCACTTAAAATAAAGATGGTCAGTCCAGCATTTCTTGTTTTTCCCCATAAATGTTTTTTAGCCTCTGAGCAAGAGATTTCTTTTTATGATGCATGGATAGTTCTGTTTCCCTAAAAGAGAGGGCTTTCGGATAGCAAAATTTAATACATTCTGGATCTCCATCACACGTGTCACAATTGATGGCATAGCCCCCTTCACTATAGAAATTCATTGCCCCAAATGGGCAGGCTAAAAGACACATCCTGCAGCCTATGCATTTTTGTTCATCTACTCTTACAACTCCATTCTCTCTTGAAATCGCCCCAGAAGGGCAGACTTGACCACATGGATAATCATCGCATTGAAAACAGAATATGGGAAGACAAAATCCATCTTCAATAGAGATTATTGTGGTTATTCGGGAGATTGCAGAATTGAACTCTCCATGTTTTTTCATTGAACAGACCAGTTCGCACATTCTGCATCCCGTGCATTTTTCTGGATCTACAGTTAATATCTTACTCACCAATTCTTACTTGCTTAATAGTTAGTCTGAGAATAATTCTTTGTTTATCTTTATTAGTTGCTTTTGATAAGCGATATCGATCTTATTTTGAATCCAACTCTGGAAAACCTTTTCTCTTTTTTGTATTAATAATCTATTAGCTAAATCTTCTCTGGCTTGTTTAAACTTGTTCATATCAATAGGTTTTTTCCCAAGGAGTTTTATAACATAAACTCCATCATCAGATTTTACTATTGTGTTCTCACCTTTTTTTAATCTAAAGGCTTGATTTATGAAATTTAAATCTATTCCTATACCTGGTATACTGCTTGCGCGAGAAAAATATCCAGTGGTGGCCGTCTTTAATCCCAGCTTTTCTGCAATGTCTTTTAACTCTTTTGTGGTTTTGAGTTGTGTTAAAATTTCTTCGCCCTTTCTGAAGGCAGCATTTTTCATTTTTTCTGTTTTCAAAACATCTCTTAACCTTGGCTTTATTGTATCTAATGGAGGAATAGATGACTTCTTTATATCGAGAAGTTTAAAAATATAGTACCCATTATCTAACTTCACAATCTCACTCACTTCACCTAATTCGAGAGAAAAGGCGGAAGATATGAGATTACCGCTATTTTTAATCCCCTTTATTTCGTTTTCTTGTTTGTTAAAAAAACCGGTTGTCTTTAAATCAAAAGAATATCTCTGCGCTATTTCTTTTAAATCAATCCCTGTTCTCATTATATCTTCAAAGATCTCATTTGCTTTATCTTCAGCAAGGTAATCTGCCTCATTTTCTGTCAACTTCTTTTCGATTTCGTCTCTTATATCTTTCAGTTCTTTTATAGAGGCCTCCTTTATATCTTCTACTTTAATAATATGATAGCCAAAAGGAGTGAGAACAGGATGACTAATCTCACCTTTTTTTAAGAAAAACGCTACCTTGTCAAACTCTTGTATCATCTCTCCTTTCTTGAAATATCCTAAATCTCCACCCTTTCTGGCTGAGGAATCTTCAGAATATTTCCTTGCTAATTTTGAGAAGTCTTCTCCCTTTTTTAGTCTTTTGATGATCATCTCTGTCTTTTTTCTTGCCTTTTCTTTTTTCTCTTGAGAGGAGTTGTGAGGGATTCGGATCAGAATTTGTCTGGCCCTGATTTTCTTTGGCAGGTTATATTCTTCTTCATGATCAAAATAATATTCTTCTATTGCTGTTTTATCAATTCTTACTTTTTTCATAAAATCCTTAGGGTTGAGATAAATATATTTTATCTTTCTCTTTTCTGGTTCGCGGAATTCTTCTTTGTTTTTATTATAGAATTCTTCTATATCTTGTTGAGAAATCTTTATCTTACTCTTAAAATACAAAGGCTTAAATAATAGATATTCTACTTGAATTTCTTCATTCTCCCTTTTAAAAGCATCTAATAACTCCCTTTTAGATATCATTACACTGTCTTTAATCAAATCCCCCATCTTTTTAATCAGAATCTCATTTCTTTGGCTTGCTTCAAATTCTTTGGGAGTTATACGATTTCTGCTTAACAAAAATTTATAACTTCTTTCATCAAATTTGCCATTTCTTACGAAGAGAGGATTTGTTTGAATATGGTCAATCAACTCTTCCTTTGTAACAACCAAACCCTCTTTCTCTGCACTATAGAGAAGGATATTTTTTCGTAAGAGATCATTTAATGCCATCTCTTTAAGGTTTAACCTTTTTGTGAAGTCTCCAGGTAGAATATCTTTGTAGATATTTTTGTAAAATTCGTCTAAAGACTTAAGGGAATTTTGCCATTCACCATAGGTGATGGGTATATCATATACTTCGGCTATTATTTCAAATTCTTTTTGAGTTTTACCCAAATAACCAGCACCCCATCCTATAAATGTGATCGCTACAAAGATGAGAACTGCTTTCAGTACCCAGGTCTGAATATGACTTCTTAAAATTCTAAGCATTTTAATTTACTCCTTTCGGTTTAGTTATAAATATAATAATATCACTTTTCTTGCAACATTTTTTTAAATTTCTATTGCTATCTCAAGGCATTAATGTTAATCTCATTTTTTAGAGAAAAGCTTTCTTATGATTACCACAACTTAAGAAAAGGGGAGAGGATAATATGGTTTTCAATGTCTTATTTGGCTTACTTTCGAATGATATGGCAGTTGACCTTGGAACAGCTAATACACTTGTTTATCTGAATGGAAAGGGGATTGTATTATGCGAACCCTCAGTTGTAGCTATAGATAAAGATAGCAACCAGGTTCTGGCAGTTGGAACCGAAGCGAAAGAGATGCTTGGAAGAACACCTGGAAATATTGTAGCTATTCGTCCAATGAAAGACGGAGTTATAGCAAACTTTGAGATCACAGAGGCGATGCTGCGTTATTTTATAACAAAGGTTCATAATAGAAAGACGCTGGTTCGTCCAAGAATTATTATATGTGTTCCTACTGGTATTACTCAGGTTGAAAAAAGGGCTGTAAGAGATTCTGCTGAGTCTGCTGGAGCGAGGGAGGTTTATCTTATTGAAGAACCCATGGCTGCAGCAATAGGCGTTGGACTTCCCGTTCAAGAACCATCTGGAAACATGGTATTAGATGTCGGAGGAGGCACTACAGAAGTAGCCGTCATCTCCCTTTCAGGGATTGTCTTCAGCAAGTCTGTAAGGGTTGGGGGAGATGCAATGGATGAATGTATTGTAAATTATATAAAGAGAAAATATAATCTACTCATAGGGGAGAGGACAGCTGAAAAGATAAAGATTGAGATTGGCTCTGCCTATCCTCTCGAGGAAACTTTAAGCATGGAGGTGAAGGGGAGGGATCTGGTTGATGGTATTCCAAAGACTTTTCAAATCACTGATGAAGAGATAAGAAATGCCCTCTCTGAACCTATAACAACGATAATAGACACCGTAAAGGATGCCTTGGAAAAAACTCCTCCTGAGTTAGCCTCTGATATTGTCGATAAGGGTATTGTTTTAGCTGGAGGGGGTGCCCTATTGCGGGGTTTGGATATCCTGCTTAGGGAAGAAACAGGTCTACCTATTACTTTAGCTGAGGATCCTCTCACTGCTATTGTCCTGGGAACTGGAAAGTGTCTGGATGATATGGACTTATTAAAAAGGCTTTCAATATAGTCTATTGTATCTTAGATAATCCTAGGAAACTCCCTGAAATTTATTCTGAGTAATGAGAAAATTATTAAGAAAGCGGAAAAAACTAATTATCCTTTTAATTCTTACCTTTTTTTCCCTCTTCTTAATGACAGTCGATTTCAAGGATAAGAGAAGTTTCTTTTTTTTAGACTCAATCGTTGTATCTGCATTTTCTCCAGTTCAAGCCTTCATTAACAGATCTATTGATAAATTAAATAGAATTTGGGACAGTTATGTTTCATCGGTGAATGTAAAGGAAGAA
>DATKYB010000009.1 GCA_035528715.1 Nitrospinota bacterium
GGAATAATCATCCTTCCACCATCAGTAAGCTGATCAATAAGTGATTTTGGAATTTTCTCTGGGGCACAGGTAACTATTACACCATGAAAAGGCGCTTTTTCCGGCCAGCCTTTATATCCATCACCAATCTTTACAGAAATGTTCTTGTAAGCCATCTCCTCCAATCTCTCCCGAGCAGCTTCACCCAAACCAGGAATTACCTCTATTGTATACACCTCTCTCACAATCCCTGCCAGCATAGCTGCTTGATAACCCGAGCCTGTTCCTATCTCTAATACCTTATCTTCTGCAGAGAGATCTAAAGCTTCGGTCATAAATGCCACTATATATGGCTGTGAAATTGTCTGGCCCTCTCCAATTGGAAGAGGTCTATCATCATAGGCAGATTCCCTTCTGTTTTCAGGTACAAAAAGGTGTCGAGGCACCTTCCTTATAGCCTCAATAAGCTGCGTATCTTTTATTCCCCTGGATAGTATCTGATTAGCGATCATTGTTTCCATACGATCAGGAAATAGATTTTTGATGTGAACCATCGAATATTGTCTAAAAAATAAGTAGCAAAAGGAAAAAAAATTATGTTATTTTAATTATGGTAATCTCAAAATAATAGTATAGTATCAAATTATTACCTCCTGTTTAAAGGGAAAGTTTTATTTTCCATGAGCTACACTGTATATTTTCGCCTTTATGAAGAGCTGAGTGATTATCTTCCTGTGAGTAAGAGAAAAACAATTTTCAGCCTATCTCTAAAAAGTCCAACCACCATTGATGAGGCAATTTGCTCTCTGGGAGTGCCACTTGAAGAGGTTGATCTTGTTCTTGTCAACAGCGAATCAGTTCCCTTTGACCATATTATTGCTGAGGGAGATAAAATCAGTATATACCCTATTTTTGAGTCCTTGGATATTAGCAGTGTAACAAGACTTAGAGATAAACCTTTAATTAAATACTCTAAAAATTCAAAAAAGTATACACCTTGAAAGGAGTTTAAAATGGCACGAAAAAAGATTAATGAAACTACAAGGCAAAAGGTTATAAAGGCCCATGCAAATGGACAATCCATGAGAAAAATAGCCAATGAATTTTCAATAGGTCTCGCGAGCGTACATAGAATAGTGAAAGAGAAAGAACTACAAAAAGGTCAAAAAAAGGGAGCAAAAAAGGAGATCAATATTGAAAGACAAAAAAGGATACAAGCGCTTGAAAAAAGAATAGCTGAACTTGAGAAAAAGATTACCAAACTCGGAGTCAAAAAAAGGTAATGGAGAAAATAGCAAAAAATCCCACTATTTTTATTCACGGACAAGAAAGCAGCAGCCAGGGTAACAAGGCAGTATTTTTTCAAGCCCTTTTTCCGAAGATGATTATCCCAGACTTTGTGGGTGATGTATCAACCAGGATGTCAAAACTGAACAAAATCCTTATAGATAAAAAGGGGATAATTATGATAGGTTCTTCTTTAGGGGGATTAATGGCTTCCCTCTATGCCTTCCAAAATCAGGATAGAATGAAAAAACTCATTCTCCTTGCCCCAGCAATCAACCTTTCTGATTTCAGCCCATATCTATCGAAAAAGCTCACGCTTCCTGTTTATATCTTTCATGGGGAGAATGACGAGATTATTCCTCTCAGGTCTATACAGGCAATTGCTGAAAAGGTTTTTCCTGATTTAACATTCACCGTGATGGAGGATGACCACCGCCTATCCAAAACATTTACCTCAATTGACTGGCCCCAACTCATTGGCCTTTAGGCTTCTAACTCCACATTCCAATAAATATAGTCCCTCCATGACTGTGGTGTATGCTTAAAATGTAATGTGACCTTTAAAATAGGTAACCATTCAGGCATGCTTGGTTTCTTGATCAAGACCATTGAAGCTTCTGAGGGAACCCTCCCCCCTTTCTTTCTGTTACACTTAATGCAGCAGGTAACAACATTTGTCCATTCTGTCTTACCTCCATGTGCCCTGGGCAACACATGATCCCACGTAAGCTCATCCGGAGTGAGTCTCTTGCCGCAGTACTGACACTTGTGATTATCTCGAATATAAATATTCTGTCTACTAAACCTTACTGGTATCTTTGGCCTTTTTACAAATCTTAAAAGTCGGACAACCGCGGGCAACTTAATGGCAAAACTGACTGAATGGACTTCCCTGGTATATTCTTCAATTACTTCAACTTTACCCAGGGTGAGCATGATAATTGCCTTCTTCCAGTTGATGACCTTAAGAGGCTCAAACGTGATATTTAAAAGCAGTACCTGTTC
>DATKYB010000010.1 GCA_035528715.1 Nitrospinota bacterium
TCATCTGGTTCCTCAGCTTCAGAATATCTCCCTGTATTAATTTCTACTGAATCGGTACCTAATTTATAACAAGTTTGAATTTCATCAATATTTGGATCAACAAAAAGGCTTACTCCTATTCCTTCTTTTTGCAAAATACTCATTGACCTCTCTAGTTTATCCGTGTTTTGAGAAACTTTTAATCCGCTTTCTGTAGTAATCTCCTGCCTTTTTTCAGGGACAAATGTTACAAAATCAGGTTTTATATCTTTTGCAATATTAATTATCTCTTGGGTTGCTGCCATTTCTAAATTAAGCTTTGTTTTAATGGTTTTTCTTAGAAGATAAAGATCTTTATCTTGAATATGTCTTCTGTCTTCTCTAAGATGGGCAGTAATTCCTTCAGCTCCAGCATTTTCCGCTAAAACGGCAGCATGAATGGGATCAGGCTCAACAGTTTTTCTTGCCTCTCTTAGTGTTGCTATGTGATCGACGTTTACAAATAATTTTGGCATTTGAATTCGAACTTATTTAAAATTTTTTTTAACAACTTTAGCTATTTCTTTCCCTATTCTATCTATTTTCTTTTTATCCCTTCCTTCCAACATAACTCTGATCAATTGCTCTGTGCCAGAAAGTCTTACTAATACCCTTCCAGAATTTCCAAGCTTCTTCTCTGCTTCTGAAATAACCTTTTTTATCTCAGGAATTTCATTAGGATTTCTCCTCTCATTTATTGGTATGTTAACTAAAATTTGTGGATATTTCTTTAAGCATTTGGATAACTGAGATAAAGACTTCTTTGTTCTATATATTATATTAAGTAATTGTAAAGCTGTTATTACTCCATCTCCAGTTGTATGATGGTTTAAAAATATAATATGTCCTGACTGCTCTCCTCCGAGATAAGCACCTGTTTTCAACATTTCTTCAATGACATATCTATCTCCAATTTGAGTCTTGGTTAGCTCACCACCCATTGTTTCAATAGCTCTATCAAAACCAAGATTACTCATAACAGTAGTCACAATCTTTCTGTTAGGTAGTTTGTTTTCCTCTATTAAATATTTTGCACATATCGCCATGATAAAATCCCCGTCTCTTACCTCTCCTTTCTCATCCACAGTAATTAATCTGTCACCATCTCCATCAAATGTGAGACCCAAATCTGCATTATTCTCAAGCAGCTTTTCTCTAATAAATTCAGGATAGAGGGAACCACATTTCATATTAATATTTTTTCCATCAGGTTCAATATTATAATAAATAACATCTGCGCCTAAATCCCTCAACAATTTAGGAACTATATAAGAAGTGGCACCATTGGCACAATCAACAACTATTTTCACTTTACTCAGATTTATATATCCATCTAAGGATCCTTTTACAAACGATAAATATTGATCCTCGAATCCAGTAGCGTTTATTATTCTACCAATTCCTTTTCCAGTAGGTCTATGGTTATCTATATCTCCATTTAATAATTTTTCTATCTCCTTCTCTTTTTCGTCAGGAAGTTTTAAACCATTGTTAGAAAAGATTTTTATCCCATTATCTTCATAGGGATTATGCGAAGCTGAAATAATTACTCCCATATCAGCACTTAGAGCCTTTGTAAGATAGGCTATTCCTGGGGTAGGCATCACTCCAACGTTTAACACATTACCTCCAGAAGAACAAATTCCAGCAGAAAAGGCTGCTTCGAGCATATCAGCAGACAACCTAGTATCCTTCCCAAGGATTATCTTCACCTCTTTATTGTTTTGTAACATTATATATGCTGCAGCTCTACCTATTTTAAATACTGTTTCAGGGGATAGAGGTTCAAGGTTGGCTCTTCCTCTTACTCCGTCTGTCCCAAAATATCTTCTCATTCATTCTCCCTTCTAAAACATTCTTCTTTTAAAGAAATTTAGACTTAAAGATTTCTAACGATTGTATCTTCACTTTATGCATTTTTAATTGCATCAGCTATCTGAGTAACTCTTTTAGCTTCTTTGACGTCGTGTACCCTAATAATATTTGCCCCATTAAGAATGCTGACTACTACTGTAGCTAATGTTCCTTCTAAAGACTCATCAACGGTCAAATCTAAAATTTTTTGAATGAAACTCTTTCTAGAAGTTCCTAAAAGGATTGGTCGTTTCAATGTTTTAAATTCTGAAAGTCTTTTCAATATTATGATATTATCATTGACTGTTTTTCCAAAACCTATACCAGGGTCTATGATAAATCTATCTCTTTTGATTCCTCCCTCAACACCCAATTTTATGCTTTTTTCTAGAGAGTCTTTGATATCTTCTATAAGGGAGAGATAAATTGGATTGTTTTGCATAGTTTTTGGCCTGTCATAGGTGTGCATGACTACGACAGGAACATCATCGTACTTGGAAATGACTTTAATAATTTTATCATCGAATTTAAAACCACTAATATCATTGATTATATCAGCACCTTCTTCTAAAGCCTGTCTTGCAACTTCATCTTTATAAGTATCAACTGATATAGGGATATTAAGAGTCTTAACTAAATTCTTGACAACGGGTAATATTCTATTCAGTTCTTCTTCAACTGTGATTGTTTCAGAGCCAGGCCTGGTAGATTCCCCTCCTACATCAATAATATCGGCCCCTTCTTCAGCCATCTTCTCAGCTTGGGCGATTGCGTTATCTAACTTATTATGAAAACCCCCATCATAAAATGAGTCGGGAGTAACGTTCAAGATTCCCATAATAAGAGTTTTGGGACCTAATTCAAGAGAAAACCTTCTGCATTTTAATTTGAAAAAATCTGGACTATTAATCACTGCTGAATCTTTGAGTACTAATCTTTCTAGTCACTTCTTTATCTATATTCTCTGTTTTTTTCTGTTTCTTTTTAGTTTCTTCCTTCTCTTCTAACTTCTTTTTACCCTTTTCTTTTTTATCCGGCTTACCATCAAAGACTATTTTATCAATCTCAGAACCATCCAAGACCTCATTTTCCAATAGTGCATTAGCTAGTGCATGTAATTTATCCGTATTTCCGTTTAAAAGGGTTTTTGCTCTATTAAAACTCTTTAAAACCATCTCTTTAACTTCTCTATCTATTTCTATTGCTGTCTCCTCACTGTAATTTTTATGGGTAACTAATTCTTTGCCTAAAAAAGGCTGTTCTTCTTTTTTCCCAAAGGCCAATGGACCCATCTTATCACTCATACCCCATTCACAAACCATTTTTCTAGCAAGGTCAGTTGCTCTTTCAATATCATTACCCGCTCCTGTCGTCGTATGGTTTAATACCAACTCTTCAGCAGCTCGACCTCCCATAAGAATGGTAAGACTGTTTAAAAGATATTCCTTAGGATAGTTATGCTTTTCATCTATTGGCAACTGTTGTGTAAGACCCAAGGATCTTCCTCTTGGAATAATTGTTACTTTATGAACCGGGTCAGTTCCTGGTATTAATCTTGCTACTAAAGCATGACCAGATTCGTGGTATGCGGTATTTCTCTTTTCTTCATCGCTAATAATCATACTCCTTCTTTCAGTGCCCATCATTACTTTATCTTTCGAAATTTCGAAGTCATCCATTGTTACCTTTTTCTTATTTTGTCTTGCAGCAAGAAGGGCTGCTTCATTAGCAAGATTAGCCAAATCGGCTCCAGAAAAACCAGGGGTACCCCTTGATAAAACTTCAATATCAACATCATCGGCAAGGGGAATGTTTTTTGTATGAACCTTTAAAATACCTGTCCTGCCTTTTATATCTGGACTTGGGACTACTACTTGTCTGTCAAAACGTCCCGGTCGCAATAAGGCCGGATCCAAAACATCAGGCCTATTTGTAGCTGCAATAAGAATTACTCCTTCATTAGATTCAAAACCATCCATTTCAACCAATAGCTGATTCAAAGTCTGCTCTCTCTCATCATGACCTCCACCTAGTCCTGCTCCTCTATGTCTACCAACAGCATCTATCTCATCGATAAAAATAATACAGGGTGCTTGCTTCTTTCCTTGTTCAAATAGGTCTCTAACTCGAGAGGCTCCCACGCCGACGAACATCTCCACAAAATCAGACCCACTGATACTAAAAAAGGGAACATCTGCCTCTCCAGCAATAGCCCTGGCCAGCAAAGTCTTTCCCGAACCAGGAGGCCCCATAAGGAGGACACCCTTTGGAATTCTTCCCCCTAATTTTTGGAATTTCTGAGGATCCTTTAAAAACTCTATTATTTCCTCAAGCTCTTCTTTTGCCTCATCAATACCAGCAACATCCTTAAAGGTTGCTTTCTTTTTTTGATCAGAAAGCAATCTCGCTTTACTTTTTCCAAAAGAAAGGGCTTTACTTCCCCCTGACTGCATCTGTCGCATAAAAAAGATCCATACTCCTATAAGAACGATCATAGGTAGCCAAGAAAGGAGTACATTTGTATACCAAGAGGCTTGTTCTGGAGGTTTTACCTTTATTTTAATCCCCTTCTCTCTGAGTATTTTAATCATTTCAGGATCTTTAGGGGCAAATGTTTTAAAAGGTTTGCCGTCATTAAACCTACCGGTAATATTATCGCCCTGAATATTTACCTCAACAATCTGACCGCTCTCAATAAAATTCATAAATTCACTAAAAATAATCTCTTTAGAAGAAGACTGAGGTTTACTAAAGATACTAAACAGGGCAAACATTATGAGCCCTATTACTAGCCATAAAGCCAAATTTTTATAAAACTGATTCAACGATAACCCCCAAAAGTTAAATTTCTTATTTCTTATTAATATTTTTACTATAACTATAATGTAATTACAATAAAAAAATCTTGCAATATAATGCCCTAAGTTATACAAACCTCAATCATTAGAGCTTTTTCTGACCTCTCAGTCAGTTTTACATCCTCACTTATTCTCTTTCCAGTTACCCACAGGATATTACTATTCTTGGCTATCAAAGGTAGAGTGTCTCTTTCCCTCTTTGGTATCTTCTCGTCAATAAAATATTCTTTTAAGTTTTTTTTACCCTTCATGCCTAAAGGATGAAATTTATCACCAGGTCTCCTATTTCTTATAACAAATACCTCTCCTGTTTTGTCAAAATCTAAAAAAGCAATATTCTTATTTTCAAAATCTATGCTTACTTTTTCAATCTCTTTAACTACGAAAATAAAGCGGTAGGAAAATTTTCCAATCTGAATACTGATCTCTCCAGGCACCTTAACATTATAATTATAATTAACACATTCAAAATTATCTTTCTCATTCTTAGTAAAAATAAGCTTATTATATTCCTTGCGCACAACTAGTCCTTTAGGAAGGTTTAAAGACTTGCCTGAAACATTTTTATCAAGAAGTTGCAAAATATCAGAAATATGTTTAAAGGAAACTCCTTTTATCTCTTTATTCAAAAGTTCTATTCCTCTCCTAATTAAACCTCTCTGAATAACTAAGGGATGTTTAGAGAATGAACTGATATCTATTTCTATTCTATTGTTTTCCTTTATACACAATATCTCATTCGAAATATCTTCTAATATCCCTTCTATGAAATCATCTTCAACCGCTAAAATATAACTGAGATTATTGAGTGCTTCTATAATATTTGGATTATATTCTTTTTTTAAGATAGGTATGAGTTCTAAACGGATCTTGTTTCTTAGATAGATTGGCTCAATATTAGAGGGATCAAGTAAATATTTAATATTATTTCTTTTTAAAAAATCTTCTATATCTTTTCTGTTTAAATCTATTAGAGGTCTAATAAATTTATTATCCCGAACAGGAGGAATTCCTCTAATTCCTCTACTCCCGGAACCTTTTATTATTCGAAACAATACAGTTTCTGCTTGGTCATCTGCTGTATGTCCAGTAGCTATCTTGTTTGCATTACATCTTTTAGCTTCTTCATTAAAAAAGTCATATCTTAACTCTCTTGCAGCCTCTTCAGGCGATAGCCTTTTTCTTTTCATATATTCAGGAACATCAACTTCTCTCAATATATAAGGCAAGCCGAGTTCTTCTGCTAAACTTTTAACAAATTCCTTAGCATTTTTAGAAAATTCTTGATGAAACATATGATTGAAATGTCCTACACAAATCACAATTCCAAACTCCTCTCTTAACCTATAAAGGGTATGAAGAAGAGCAACAGAATCTGGACCACCTGATACTCCTACAAAAACCCTATCTTTAAAATTCAACATGTTATATTTTTTAAGAGTTCTTCTTACTTTTTCTAGAAACATTTTATATTCAAAAAGATAGAAGTTTTTTAAAGTTAAGGTAGGAACAGGTTATAGATAGTTTTAATTAATAAAATTAGGAAATTTAATTAAGCTAGGCCTTCACTTTATTAAATAAAGAATCATTCGTTATGGTGGCGGTGCAGGGATTCGAACCCCGGACACTGCGGATATGAGCCGCATGCTCTGACCACCTGAGCTACACCGCCAAACATCTATTAAAAGCCTGATCAGGCTCATTCTTTTCTTAAGTTTAAAAATATTATGGAAGAGTGCTTGGCCTGAATACCGCTAAGAAAAACATAGCTGACAAAAGAAAGAAAAGGATTTCATAATTTACATTATTACTTGTAACACCAAAATACAAAGAAAAACTTCCCAATACAATATGAGCAGCTCTTTCCAAATTTCTTAATTCCATAAATTAATCCTCCCTATAAACCTTATTTCTTTGTTGTCGACTTGTTGAAATTACAAATATATATCATAATCATTATCTCAATACAAACAATTTAAGTAAGTATTAAAATTGAATTTTTATACTTACTTTTTATAAGATTCCAGTATCTCTCTACTTTTTTTAGCCTCATCCTTCAAAACATAAATCTTTATTTCTCCAAGCCCGTTAAGGGTTACTGGGAATTGTGAAACTCTCATAGATTTAATCCTGCAAATTATCCCTTCCCCTTCTAAAATACCTTTTATTATATGAGCTTCTGACTCATTATAAACTGAATATATCTTTACCCATTCTTCTTTCAAAAATCTCTTCCTTTTTATACTAAACTTTTTAAATGATACATGATTCTTGAATTGATGTCAATCTCCCTAAAATCAATAATAAACAAGCCTTTTCTAAAATATCGATTGAATTCTTT
>DATKYB010000011.1 GCA_035528715.1 Nitrospinota bacterium
GCAAGCGATAATACATTAATAAGCGGTGACCAATTCTGGGTCATTGATGGCTCCATCAGTTATCGCTTGCCAAAACGATATGGTCTCATCACGGTTGGTGCCAGAAACCTCTTCGGCGAACCCATCCAGTTTCAGGATACATACTTTAATAATCCCACAATCTATCCTGACCAGATGGTCTTTGCCAAGATCACACTGTCGTTCTAACGATTTTGAATGATTGAATTATTTTTATATAAGAAAGGGGGGGGTTCCATTGGATGGGATACGAGAAAAATAGAATTTTTTAATTGAGTATTGTTTAAGAAAAAATTTTAATCGTATATTAAGAGGAGAGTAAAAAATGCCAAAAAAATTAAAAGTTGTACTAGAATTTGAGTATAATAAAGATGACATTAGTGATATAAAGTTTATAGACATAACAACGATACCGGCCGGCAAACCATCTAATAAGCATCTGAAGCCCCGTCATCCTTTTGAAGGAGAGCTTACTTTTAGTGATCCAACTGTCTGCTATTCTCAGGGTGGTGTTTTGAGGTGTATTACATGGTAGAATTCATCCTGAAATATAAATGAAAAATTCTTGTTTAAATTAAAGTCAAAAGGGGGTATATATTTCATTACTCAGGCTCTGCGCTTTTGTTGTGCTTATGAAATACAACAAAAGCGCTTTGAGTTGTAGTTTGCCTATACAGTCACCTGTAAGTTAATCGACGTATTGATGCTAATTATTTTAGGCTGGAAAGGGAAAGTGTGTGCTTGATTCTCTTTTCCTATAAGACGCATTCCAATTATCGGCTTATCCTTGCAGCCAATCGAGACGAGTTTTATGACCGACCCACTGCACCAGCAGCCTTCTGGGATGATGCACCAGACTTGCTTGGAGGAAGAGATTTACGACATGGCGGGACCTGGCTTGGTATAACGAAAAGTGGACGAATAGCTCTTGTTTCTGACTTTCGCGATCCAGCCGCAAAGAAAAAAGATGCGCCTTCAAGGGGACTCTTGGTCAGCAATTTTCTTAAAGGTCAGGAAAAACCGATTGATTATCTTAAAAAGATTACTCACAAAGCATGCCAGTATAATGGCTTTAATCTCATTTTAGGTGATAAATCTCAACTCTATTACTACTCAAATAGAAATAAAAAAGCTCAGGAAATATCACCGGGAGTATACGGCTTAAGCAATCATCTCTTAGATACTCCTTGGCCAAAGGTTGAGAAAAGCAAAAAAGCCTTTACATACCTTCTCTCTAAAAAAGAAAAAATCTCTCCAGAATCAATTTTTAAAATTTTGGCAGATACCACAAAGCCGGATGATAAAAGCCTTCCCAATACGGGTGTTGGTTTAGAGCGAGAAAGAATACTTTCACCAATTTTTATCTCATCCCCTGATTACGGAACGCGCTCCTCCACCATCTTGCTTATTGATGAGGAGAATCATGTTACCTTTATTGAAAAGGTTTTTGATTCTAAGTCTAATCAGCCAAAAACAAAAAAATATGAATTCGGAATTCATAATAAAAGCTTTTGAATGCTGTTCCAGCCCTATACATTTGACAAAAAGAATGAAAAGAAATCAAAGCAAAGTGTGGATTTTTGGGTCTTTCTATATTAAAATTGAAACTCGGTCATAAAGAGAGCCTAACACTCAAAGAAATTGTGCACCAGCGGTTAAGTGAATAATGTCAAATAATATATATATACAAATCCATAAAAAATTCATCATTTCAGGTATCGGATTAGTAGCGATTTTATTGATAGGAACCATAGGCTACTGGTTTATTGGGGGCAGACAATATTCACTTCTTGACTGTCTTTATATGACGACGATTACCATTGCAACGATTGGATATAGCGAGGTGATCGATCTATCTAACAATCCTGCTGGAAGAGTTTTCACTATATTTATAGCCCTCTCTGGTATAGGTGTCCTCTTTTATATTATTACAAACTTTACAGCTTTCGTGGTAGAGGGAGAATTAAAAGATACATTTTGGAGGAAAAAGATGGAGAAAATGGCAAAAAACTTTAATGATCACTTTATTGTTTGTGGTATTGGAAATGTCGGTGGGCATATCGTGAATGAGCTCTTTGCTACAAAAAGACCCTATGTATTAGTAGATATAGATAAAAACAGCATAGACAAACTTTCAGAAGAACTTCGAAATCAGGCTTTCATAGAAATGGATGCGACTCATGACAGCAGCCTTTTGAAAGCTGGGATAAAGAAAGCAAAGGGATTGTTCGCGGTAACCGGCGATGATATTCATAATCTGGTGATATGTCTCACTGCAAAACAACTGAATCCTGATGTCAAGATTGTAGCCAGGTGTAATGAGATTGAGAATATTGAAAAGATGAAAAAGGCCGGAGCTGACTCGGTCATCTCGCCCAGTTTTATAGGGGGCTTAAGAATGGTTTCTGAAATGATAAGACCATCCGTGGTTTCATTTTTAGATTTAATGTTAAGGGACAAAGAGAAAAATTTACGCATCGAGGAAATTTCTGTTCCTGATTCTTTTGTTGGAAAACCTATCTCAGCGTTGAATCTAAAAAAATACCATTATTTGCTCCTTCTTGCTCTTAAGACAAAGGATGATTTGATATACAATCCTTCCCGTGATTACATTCTTCATTCAGGAGATATTTTAATATTCATGAGCACCCCTGAAGAGAGGCAGGAATTAAAAGAAATCTTTTATTCTTAAATATAATTCTCTTTCAAATGCCTCTTAGCTATCTTTGGAATGGAGTGTCCAGCAAACCAGACAATTTTAGCATCTTAAAGAACTCTTATCTTTAACCACTTCAAGGGAACCGAAAAGAACCGAACAATATAATCTTGACTTTAACTCTCTGTCAGATATAAGATAATTTTAGTTCTCGAAGGCTTCTTATTACAGTTAGTTCTATAAATAAAGAAAAACTAAAAGCATATGATAAAACAAAAAGGCATTTTTTTTGTAATATTTTTCTTTATGCTTTTATTGACCAGCTGCGCAAAGACCGATTATCAAAAAGCAATGGAGGGAAAGTTTTCTCCCGAAGAAAATCAACAGATCATAATTAGTCAATGTCGTGATTGTCACGCCCATAGGGATTTTGATTCAAAAGCCCACTCAGAGAAAATAACTCAATTGTATAAAGATCCGAAATTTAAGGGTACAAAGGACTGTAGGGTTTGTCATTATACTAAAAGAGAGAGATTCAGCAGAATAGTACAACCATCTCGATTTTTTTACCATCCCAAGACAATACGACCCGCGACCAAGACAAAATAGCCCCTTTATACAAATATTATTTTTTTAGATGAATCCTCTGGTAGTAACGCGGATCAAGGATGTCTCTTATCCCATCCCCTAAAAAATTAAACCCTAAAACAACTATCATGATTGCCAATCCAGGGTATATGGTCAGATAGGGGGCAACAAGGATAAATTCCATTCCCTCGTTCAGCATAGAACCCCAGCTGGGAATGGGCGGCTGTGTTCCCAGTCCTAAGAAACTCAAACCAGCTTCTGCTACGATTGCTCCTGCCATTCCAAAGGTCGCCTGGACAATAACAGGTGAGAATATGTTTGGTAACAGGTGTTTCATAATGATTCTGAATGGATTAGCTCCCATGGCCTTCGCTGCTAAAACAAATTCAAATTCCCTCACGGACAACATCTGGCCTCTTACTAAACGAGCATATCCCACCCAGCCTAAGAGACAAAGAGCAATAATGACATTGTTGAGACTTGGGCCAAGGACTGCCATGAGGGCAATGGCCATAAGAATGCCAGGAAAAGCCATAAAAATATCAATAATCCTCATAATAATATCATCCACAATACCACCAAAAAAACCTGCTATCGAACCAATCATTAATCCAATGATCAAGGATATTCCAACAGTAAAGATTCCTACCTTAAGAGAAACCCTTGAACCATAGATTATCCTGCTTAAGATATCTCTCCCTAATTTATCCTGTCCTAGAATATGACCTTTTGAAGGTCCAGTAAGCCCTTCATCTAAATTTTGTTCTGTAGGGCTATAAGGCGAAATAAGGGAGGCAAGAACAGCAGTAAGGCAAAGCAATAGAATGATCACAATCCCCAAGAATGATAAGCAATTAAACCTCTTCATCTTTATCACCTATTCTTCCTATTCGTATCTGATTCTCGGATCAATATAGGCATAAAAAAGGTCTGTTAAGAAATTTATCAATACATAGCTCAAAGAAATAATCAAGACACATCCCTGCACTAAAGGATAATCTCTTGTATTAATGGCCTGAATGGTTAATCTCCCAATTCCTGGCCAAGAAAAGATGGTCTCTGTAATAATTGATCCAGCTAATAAGCTTCCAAATTGAAGACCTAAGATGGTAATGACAGGGATCATGGCATTGCTTAATGCATGCTTTACGATAATCATAAATTCTCTCAAGCCTTTTGCCCTGGCAAAGGTAATATAATCTTCTTTTGTTACCTCCAATAAACTGGATCGAACCATTCTCGTAAGAATTGCTGCCAGAGCTGTTCCCAATGTTATAGCTGGCAAAATCAGATATTCTATACCCCCCCTTCCTGATACAGGAAGCCACCCTAATTTTATAGAAAATAAAATAATCAGAAGAGGGCCGAGCCAAAAATTAGGCATGGATATACCCAGAAGAGCAAAGAACATAGACCCATTATCAAAAACAGAATACTGCCTCAATGCAGCAATAATCCCGAGAGGTAGGGAAATCATAAGGGCAACAATCATCGCACCGATAGTTAATTCCACTGTGGCGGGAATCCTTTTTAGTATGGTCTCTAATACAGGCTGGTTGGTATGCAAAGACCTCCCTAAATCCCCTTTAGCAGCCCTTAACATAGAGGAAAAATATTGATAGGCTATCGGTTTATCCAGTCCCAATTCCTTTCTGAGAAACTCTCTATCTGAAGGCCTGGCAGTCTCTCCTAGCATGAGGTCAATAGGGTCTCCTGGGATGAAATGTATAATCAGGAAGACAATCGTATATACCCCTAAAATTACAGGTATCATTAAAAGAAGGCGTCTTACAATATATTTTCTCAATCTAACATTTCTCTCGTTTTGTTATTTAATATAAACGTCCTTCAGTGAATAAAACTGTTCTCCAGGATAGAGTTTAAATCCCTTTATCTCTTTTCTCATAACAGCAACATTTTTGAGATACCAGAGACTGATATAGGGTAAATCCTCTGCAATGATTTTTTGTATCTCACTATAAATTTTTTTTCTTTTTATTGAGTCTAAAGTATATCTTCCCTGCTCGATTAGCCTGTCAAGGCTTTTGTTAGAATATCGACCTCTATTTGCCCCTTTTGGAGGAATACTGCTTGAATAGAATATATAGTAATAAATATCAGGATCTGTTATTCCGACCCAGGTGAGGGTATACATTTGAAAGTTGCCAGAACGAATATCTGAAAAAAAGGTCCCCCACTCATAATTCCTCATCACCATTTCAATTCCGATCCCCTTTAACTGTTCTTGAATAATTTCAGCAATTCTCTTTCTTATCTGATTTTGGGAGGTTTTATACATTATTTTAAAACGCGGCTTTGGTCCATCTCCATCTGGATCGCGGTAGCCTGCTTCATCCAATAATCTCTTTGCCTTTTCTGGATTATAAGGAAACTCCTTAACACGGGGTTCATAAGCCCAGTGAGACGGGGACAAAAGTCCCGTAGCAGGAATTGCAAGCCCTTTTAATATATTATCTATGATATCCTGCCTATTGATAGCATGGGCTATGGCCTGCCTAACCCTTTTGTTCTTTAATATTCGGTCTTCAAGATTGAATCCAATATAAGAATAATTTATTCCTATCTCCTTTATCACCTTTAATTTTGGATTCATCCCCAGTCTCGGCAACATATCAGGAGAAACAGAATTTTGGATGAAGTGAATACTCCCCTTTTCCAATTCAAGGAGCCTCACTGTTTGGTCTGGAATAACCTTATATATTATCCTGTCCAATCGAGGCTTTCCTTGAAAATGTTCCTTATTTGACACAAACTCCAGCCTTTCATCATACACCCATTCCTTTAATTTAAACGGTCCTGTTCCTACAGGTCTGAGACTTAGATTTTTCTTTTTATCCATACCAATATGTTTAGGAACAATCGCCTGAATCATATTACTTAGAAATGGGGCATAGGGTTCATTGAGTGTAAAGGAGACCGTATATTTATCGATAATTTGAATTTCTTTAAGGGGTGCTGTACTTGACCTCTTAGGGGATTTTAAGGAGGGGTCTCTTATCGAATCAAAGGTATACTTCACATCCTCAGCTGTCAATTCAGTTCCGTCATGAAACTTAACCCCCTTTTTTAAATGAAAGATATATGTTAAATCATCTGGATTTTCCCAATGAGTAGCAAGGTCAGGAATGATATTAGAGTGCTTATCTTTTTTGACAAGCTTGTTATATACAATATCAATGACATGTAATGAAGCGATGTCAATAGCAAGCCGCGGATCAAGATTGGTAGGATTGCTCTCTACCCCTATAATCAGGACCGATCCCTTTTTCCCTTCTTTAGAGGAACAAGAGAATAATAAAGCGCAGGATAAGAAAATTAAAAAAATCAGTCTTATCTTTCTCTTTTTTTGATGCATAACTCTTCCTGATATTAATAAAATTAGGGTAATATATTTTATAAAGATGTGTCAATAGATTATGTTTGGAGTGGAACAAAGAGTTTGGCTAAGATATTTTTTGCAATGGAAAGTTCCCCTTACGAGTTTTCAGGTTAAAGGTGAAGCGAGCAAGGAAAAAAGAAGCAGCTGTCTGAAGCCGAAGGCTGAGTTTGCTGCTTCGCCGAAGCGAGCGAACCTGAGACCGCTTGGAAAACTCGTCGGGGTGCCCTTTTTTGGTTCGTTTTTTGGGCAAGCAAAAAATGAACAAAGCTGGTTAAAGAAGTCTATTGCTGTTAAACTACGGAAGGAGCAGAAAAATCTCTCTTTTCAAATAGCTTAAGCGGAGTTCTTCTTTGATTCCCTTTGCTTTCTAAAGACAAGAAAGGGAAACGTGTTTTTGCAATGGAAATTTCTTGACAGCTTCTTAACAGATTGTTTAAAGTCAATTTTTACCAGAAATACTTTTAATAAAGAAATGATGGGAGTCTCTATGATAGAAATCTCTATTCCCGGCTATAAAAATTTAAAACTGAAACACCTTGTTTTGGATTACAATGGAACCCTTGCTTGTGATGGAAAACTTCTTGCCAACGTAAAGAAAGGCTTAGAAGCCTTAGCTGATAAGCTTCAGATTCATGTTTTGACAGCGGATACTTTCGGTAATGTCAAGTCAGAACTTTCTGAGGTCTCTTGTAAACTCTCAATAATTCCTTCTGAGAACCAAGAGACCTATAAACTCAATTACATTAAACAACTGGGACCTGAGGTTACTGTTTGTATTGGGAATGGCCGAAACGACCGTTTGATGCTTAAAGAAGCATCTCTTGGAATCGCTGTAATTTTAGAAGAAGGAGCAGCTATTGAAGCTTTACTCGCTTCTGATGTTATCTCTACCAGTATTCACTCAGCACTTGATCTACTAACTAACCCTTTACGCTTGGTAGCTACTTTGAGGTCTTAATTTTAGCAGGAGACGAATACAAAAAGTCAAAACGATACCATCCGATTATTTACTAAAGTTTCAAATAGAGGAGACTCTGTGATGACTTTTGCTAACCGCGTTACACATTTAGAACCTGAGGGCGCTTATGAAGTGATGGCTCGCGCTCAGGCATTGGAAGCAGACGGGAGAGATATAATTCATATGGAGATTGGACAGCCCGACTTCCAAACCTTTCCCCACATAAGTCAGAGCGGCATCAATGCCATTGCTTCTGGCTACACCCGTTACAACCCTCCTTCGGGTCTTCCTCGTCTAAGAGAGGTTATTGCCTCTTATACAAGTTCGCGCCTTAACCTGAAAATCCTTCCAGAGCAAGTTGTAGTAGGGCCAGGGGCGAAACCTGGGTTATTTTTCCCAACATTGGCTTTAGTCGAACCTGGCGACGAAGTCATCTACCCTGATCCAGGCTTTCCAACCTATCCTTCTATGATCTCAGTAGCCGGTGGCCTGCCCGTTCCCGTTCCGCTAAAAGAGGAAAATAACTTCTCATTTGACTTGGAAGCTTTTGATAAACTTGTGAGTGAACGAACGCGGCTTATTGTGCTCAACTCACCCGCAAATCCTACTGGTGGCGTCATCCCCTTGAGCGATTTGGAACATATCGCAGCCGCTGTGAAGAAGTACGACTGCTGGGTTATTTCAGATGAAATCTATGCCCGTCTGGCTTATGATAATCTTCAGGTCCCAAGTATCGCGTCTCTTCCAGGCATGCTTGAGCGCACTATTATCGTTGATGGCTTTTCTAAGACCTATGCCATGACCGGCTGGCGACTTGGTTTTGCTATTATGCCAGAGGAACTCGCTGAGCGCGTGAGTTTATTGCTGACACACTCCATTGGATGTACTGCAACGTTTACACAAATGGCAGGCGTGGAAGCGCTGACTTCCACCCAAGAGATGGTAGATACAATGATTTCAGAGTTCCAGCGTCGTCGTGACCGAATTGTTGCTGGGCTTAATGCTATCTCCGGTATTAAGTGCCAAGTCCCCCAGGGTGCGTTTTACGTCTTTCCAAATGTAAAGGCATTTGGCATATCCTCACGTGAACTTTCATATCAGCTGCTCGACAAAGCCGGGGTAGCTCTGCTGCCAGGCACTGATTTTGGAAAGTTCGGCGAAGGCTATCTTCGACTTAGCTATACTACACCAATGGATAATCTTGACCGCGCTATAGAACGGATATCTGAAGTGTTAAAAAAATAATCTTTTTGAGCAACAAAGTCACTTTTTTTCTCAGTTTTCAACCACCCATCGATTTTTATCTATTTGATAAAAGAGAGTTCCAGCTTGACTTTTTGCCCTTGATATATATTATATCATTACTTGCATTTTATATCATTCAGAGACAGCTGTGACCATTAATATAAAGACAAAAGAGTGGTTTATTCTCTTCATTTACATACTTTTCATCCTATCAAGCCTTCCCTTTATGCCTGAGATTTGGAAAATTTTAAGAGAAAATTTTGGACAATCTGTTACTTATATTCCTCATTTCCTTGCTATGGGGTTTTTTTTAGGGTTTATAATTTATATCTCTTGTTATAAGAAGAAAAAATTGTTATTCTATTTTTGGCTTGTTTTGTTTTTTATCATTTATTTTTTACTCATGGAAAAATTAGAATTGCCTGCAGAGCGCATTCATCTGCTGGAATATGGTTTGTTAGGTTACTTTACCCATAGGGCATTGGAAAATGACCTTACTAAAAAAAGTATATATTTGTGGGCACCTTTTTTCGTTCTTTGCGTATCCGTCTTGGATGAGGGAATCCAGTATTTGTTACCCAATCGAGTGGGAGAGTTGAAAGATACTTTTTTAAATGAGGTCTCGGGAATCTTAGGTCTAATGATTACAGGATTGATAATCAGGTCAGAATATCCTATAATTAAAGAAAACAAAAATAAGCCATCTATATGAATCGTTTTATATTTATCATTATTACTTTAATTTCATTTCTGTTTCATCCTAAAGGCGGGCTTACCTATAATTCTGCCTCTCAAAAACTCAGATGGGACATCAACAAGATAATTAATAACTCCTGTGTGGATAGAACAAATGTTGGGATAAAGATTGTCTCCCTCAAGAACAAAGAGACCCTCTTTTCTCAAAATGGAGATAAGCTCTTTATCCCTGCTTCAAATATGAAATTGGTAAGCACTGCTGCAGCCCTTGTAAAACTTCATCCTGACTATACCTTCAAGACCAAGGTCTTGTTTGACGGAAAAATATCCGAAAATATCTTGAAAGGGAATCTTTATCTAAAGGGCTTTGGTGACCCACTTCTCGTTTCAGAGAGGCTCTGGTTAATCTCTAAGGATATTTATAATCAAGGAATTAAAGTCATTAATGGAGATATTATAGTCGATGATAGCTTTTTTGATAATGAGAGGCGCGGATGGGGATGGAAGAAAAATCACGGTCCCCTAGCTTATTTTGCTCCTGTTGGGGCCTCTTCTCTCAATTTTAATGTTATCACGGTAATTGTAGAACCAGGGAATAAAGTTGGATCAAAGGCAAGGGTTATTATTGATCCGAAAACCGAGTATATAGAAATCGTAAATCAAACAACCACAACAGCATTAAAAACAAAAAGGCGTATCTATGTAGATAGGGTTCCGAACAAAAATGGTAATAGAGACAAAATAATTATAGGAGGAAAAATCCCCATAAATTCAAAAAGGATCCTTCTCTACAGGAATATTTCAAATCCTCCAATGTATTTAGGAATGGTTTTTAGAGAATTTTTGATAAAAGAAGCGATCAAAGTTAAAGGAAGTGTCAGGATAAAAACAGCTCCATTTGACGCCAGTGAGCTTTCTCAATATCAATCAAGGGAGTTATTTCGCATCATACAATATTTAAACAAATTGAGTAATAATTTTGTAGCTGAACAGATACTAAAAACAATGGGTGCAGAGATTAAGGGAGAGCCAGGAACTTTTGGAAAGGGAATTGAGAGCGTCAAAGATTTTTTAGACAGCCTCGGTATTCCAAGAAACAACTATACGATTGCAGATGGGTCCGGTCTTTCTCGACTCAACCGTTTGTCTCCTTCCCAGATTGTCAAGGTCTTAACCTATATGTATAATGATTTTCAGGTTCAAGGAGAATATCTCTCTTCACTGGGGGTAATGGGTGTTGATGGTTCTGTAGATGACAGGCTAGAGAATACTTTTGCCAAAAGGAGGATCAGGGTAAAGACCGGAACGCTTTTTGGGGTCAGTGCTATCTCAGGCTATGTTCAGACAAATACGAATGAGATACTTGCATTTTCCATACTGATCAATGAAAAGAGGTGCAGCCACTATTCAAGCAAAAAGATACAAAATAAAATACTCCTCTTGCTGGTAAATTTTCATGAATAATTCTCAAAAAAAATAAATCTCCAGAAACAATAAAAATACTTGACTTAAATATCTCTATCATATAAAATTTGCTGGTCTAAAAAAAAATTAGCTTTTTTTAATTAAAAAATCAATGGGAAGGAGGTGAACCGAATGAAAAAAACAATTATGGCTCTGCTCTTCACCATAATTGCCGCTTCTCTTATATATGGGTGTACTACTGATATGGCTAAGATTAAATCCGATATGCTGGGAATCGATGTGGCCAAGGATGCATTCAATGAGGCATGGAACCTATATGTATTTAATAATTATTCTGATACAAAAGCTTATGATGTCTATAATTATACCCTCGGAACAACTTACGCGGAACAGGCAAAAAAGGCATATGCAAAAGGAAAAGGACCACAATTTGAGAGAGCCAGGGTCTTTTCAGAATTAGCTATACCCCATCTAAAGGCTGTCCAGAAAGCTTATATGGATGCCGAGATGAAGTAAAATTTCATGGAAAAGGGGGTGTTTTAAAGAATGAGAATGAAAACTTATTTTTCAATATTATTGATAGGCATATTTGCCCTGAGCATCTTTATGATCTCTCCTTCGGTTTATGCCGGAGATTACGTAAACCTTACTAAGGCAAAGCTCGGCGGTGAGTTTAAAGATCAATTAAAGGCCGTATATACAGCTTGGGATAAATACGCAGCAGATGCAAAGAAGATCTATCCAGAACAGGTTGCCGAGATACAGGCCCAGATAGCTATTGCAGAGGCAGCTGCTGCAGAAAATGATATGCCCAAGTTTAAAAAAGAGATGAAGAAGCTTAAGAAGGCTCCAAAAACCCTAAAGAAATTGGCATCGAGAACTAAAGAATACTTTGCTCCTCGGGGTTTAGAGCTTAAATAAGTTTCCCAAAAATACTAAAGAACTAAAAATAAAAAGATCTTTTACAGCATAAATCTATATGTTGATAGAGAAATTAAGACGCCTAGAATCGTAAGTGATTCTATGGCGTTTTAATTTCTCATGGATCAATTATTGATTCTCTAATTCTCTGAAATAAAACTGTAATCAATAGCATTATTTAAGCATCGCTGAATCTTCTTTCCTGAATTTTTGCCTAAAAAAAGAATTCCTTAAAAAATGAGAGGTTTTTCTATTTTTAGAAATAAATACAATATGTTGTAGCATTTTTATTAAAAGATACATTATATTGTACTTTAACCTTGACATACCCATAAACTTCTTATATACATAATAAAAATGACTCTTTCATGCAAAAAGGGGATCAATCTTGAAATACAGCTGGGTTTATAAAGAGGAGGATCCTAAGCTTCAAGGGATTATCTCAAGAGAATTAGCTGTATCCCCTATTCTTGCCAAGCTTTTGATAAACCGTGGCATAACTGACCCATCTTCAGCTCATAAATTTATCAAGCCCTTTCTTAAGGATCTCTATGATCCCTTTTTAATGAAGGATATGGAAAAATCGGTTCATCGGATAATCCGTGCGATCAAGGCAAAAGAAAGGATTTTGATTTATGGGGATTATGATGTAGATGGTATTACAACAACCGCCCTTTTTATCAATTTTTTCAGAGATCTGGGTGCAGAGGTTGACTATTACATCCCTAATCGATTCAGCGAAGGTTACGGATTAAATATCGATGCTATAAAAAGAATAAAGGAAAGGGGGGTTGAGCTTATCATCACAGGAGACTGCGGCACCAACTCCCACGAAGAAGTAGAATTGGCAAATCGACTGGGCATAGATATCATCATAACTGACCATCACGAACCTCTCCCTCCTTCTCCTAAGGCCTATGCTGTCTTAAACCCAAAGCAGGAAGACTGTCTTTATCCTTTTAAAAACTTAGCCGGTGTTGGCGTAGCTTTCAAACTTATCGTAGCCATTAGGGCTGTATTGAGAAAAAATGGATACTCGGTAAAAAGACTACCCAACCTGAAAAAATATCTTGATATGGTCTCCCTGGGAACCATTTCTGATATGGCCCCCCTCATAGATGAAAATCATAATTTAGTGAAACATGGTCTAAAAATGATAACAAACAGTCTGAACATTGGAATAGAGTCATTAAAAGAGATTTCGGGTATTTATGGAAGGGATATAGGTGTATCAGAGGTCGGTTTTATTTTATCTCCAAGAATAAACTCTGTTGGTAGATTAGGAAATGCATCCATAAGTGTGGAATTGTTAACCACAGATGACAAAGATAGGGCAATAGAAGTATCTCAGATCCTTGACAAACAAAATAGGGAAAGGCGATCTATCCAAGAAAATATCCTTATGGAAGCAAAGGATATCATTCAATATAGCTTACCATCAATAAAAGATGAAGATATCCTGATCCTCTCTTCTCCTGACTGGCATCAAGGCGTCATTGGGATTGTTGCCTCAAAACTGGCTGAAGAATATAAGCGCCCTACGATTCTGATATCCATTGAAGGTGAATCTGGAAAAGGCTCTGCAAGAAGTATTAATTCCTTTAATATCTACGAGGCATTGTCTGAGTGCAGAGATATGTTATTGAATTTTGGTGGACACGAATATGCTGCTGGATTTACTTTGGAAAAGAAAAATATTAACGGATTGAGAGAAAGATTAAAGGGGATTTCTGATAAGAAAATTAACAAATATGACATAACCCCTGAAATTATTTTAGATGCAAAAATACCTTTTAAGGAATTAAGTATTGACTTAGTCAATAATATAGAAACCCTGGGGCCATTCGGCTTTTCGAATCCTGAACCGATTTTTAGCTCTCATGGAATAGAGATTTTGGGAAAACCAAGATTAATGGGGGTAAGAAAAAACCATTTAAAAATGAAATTAAAACAAGGACCCTATGTTTATGATTCCGTAGGTTTTAATATGAGCGATAAAATAGATGAGATAAATGGTGCTTTGATTGATATAGCTTTTATACCAGAACTCCATCAATGGAATGGTTCAGAGACCATAAGGTTGAAATTAAAGGATATAAAAATCAATCAATTCGATTATTAGCCCTATCCATCAGCCTTTCCCATTCCTTATCAACCCTCTTTTGAATAAATTTGATATCCTTTTCTTTGAGATGCTTAAATCTCCCCTGCAATTTGAGATATTCTTTTACTGATATCCCCTTTGGTATTTTATTAATCGTGTATTTTACCCCTTTTTCTACTTCATAAAGGGGGAATATTTTTGTCTCAACAGCTAATCTTGCCATTTTTATAGAGAGTTCAGGTGAAAATTTCCAGCCTGTTGAACAAGGAACAAGGATATGAAAAAACCTTGTTCCTTTAATCTTCCTTGCCTTTTTCATTTTTGCTATGAGGTCATCTGGAAAAGCCACAGATGCTGTGGCTGCATAAGGTATCCCATGAGCTGCCATTATATATACAATATCTTTTTTGGGGTGGCTTTCCGGACTTTCTTTTGGGGTAACCGCTGTCCATGCCCCCCAGGGTGTTGAAGAGCTTCTTTGAATTCCTGTATTCATATATGCCTCGTTATCATAGCAGACATAGATAATATCCTCATTCCTCTCTGCTGCACTTGAAAGCGCCTGAAAGCCGATATCAAAAGTCCCTCCATCTCCGGCCCAAGCTAAAACATTCACATCGCTTTGTCCTTGAACCTCCATCCCTGCTTTTATCCCTGAAGCGACGGAGGCTCCTGCTGGAAAAGCTGTATGAAATAAGGGAACCTTTAGGGATGAATAGGGAAATATCCCTGCAATTGTAGACCAACAGCAAGCCGGCATAGCGATGACTGTCTTTTGTCCGAGAACTTTCAGGACATAGCGCATCGCCTGAGGAGCTGTACATCCGGGACAGGCCGTATGTCCCGGAAACATATATTCTTCCTTGGGAACCTTAAAATTCATCTTTTTAAACCTATCCAGATGATATCATCCTTTGGCTTAGTATTCAAAGTAGTATAATCCAGAATCTCTTGAATGATATCAGGAGTTACATCCCTCCCCCCAAGACCTGTGATATAGCCAAAAATCGGGGGCCTGTTCAAAACATCTTCATTATACATTGCTGCCTTAACTTCTTGAAAAAAGATACCGCTATGACCAAAAGATATATTTCGATCAATAACCGCTACCTTCTTTGTCTTTCCCAAAACCCTTCTTACCTCTTCTGCGGGAAAAGGCCTGAATGTTCTTACCTTTAACATCCCAACCCTTTTCCCTTTTCTTCTGTATCCATCCACTACGACCCTGGAAGTCCCTGCAATCATTCCAGAGGTAATCAATATGATCTCTGCATCATCACAATGATATTCTTCAACGAGCCCATATTCTCTTCCAAAACTCTTTTTAAATTTTTTACCGGTTTTAAGAATAACATCCTTTGCTTTATCCATGGCCTCCTGCATCTGATTTCTCATTTCAAAATAATAATTGACCCCAGTAACCCCTCCAAAGGCATGAGGATCATTGACATCAATGCGATACTTCGGTTTATATCTCGGCAAAAAGGCATCCACATCTTTTTTTAAAGGGATGTCAACAGGTTCTGAGGTGTGGGAGAGGAAAAAGCCATCAAGACAGACCATGGAGGGAAGAAGAATTTCTTCTGAGATCTTAAAGGCCTGGATGATCGTATCTAATATCTCCTGATTGGTTTCACAGTAAAACTGAAGCCATCCTGTATCCCTCTGAGAGAGACTATCATTCTGATCAGGCCATAATGTCCATGGTGCAGCCATTGCTCTGTTGACATTAACCATAACTATAGGAAGCCTTGCTCCTGCAGCCCAATGCAAGACCTCATGCATATAAGCTAACCCCTGAGAGCTGGTAGCGGTAAAGGTCCTCACGCCTGTCATCGAAGCACCGATACAGGCTGACATAGAAGAATGCTCTGACTCAACTTTTAAGAGCTTTACCCTTTTATTATTGCTACAAAGTTCGGAAAGCTTCTCTACCACCTCAGTCTGAGGAGTTATAGGGTATGCGGCTATGACTTGTGTTCTGGATAGCATCACACCATAAGAAACAGCATGATTTCCTAAAATGACCTTTTTCATTCTATTGATTCCTTCTCCATAGTGATAACTCCTCTGGGACACTCCAGCATACATATGCCACAGCCTTTGCAATAATCATATAAAACCTTATAACTATCCGAGTCTCTCTCAACGGCTAGATCAGGACAGAAGATCAGGCAGTTCTCGCACTGATTGCATATCCCACAGCCAAAACATCTCACGGCTTCTTTTACAGCCATGTCTCTTTTGAGACCCTGCTTTATCTCTTTCGTATTCCTCATCCTTTTAGTTGGAGTCAATATAGGGGTTTCTATTCTTTTTTGCTCCTCAAAATAATCCTGATTAATCTTTTCATGCTCGATAACAGGAAGGTCTTCCTCGGGTTTTTTTAGGGTTTTTCCTCTAAGAGCTTTATGGATTGCCATGGCCCCTCTTTTCCCTGAACCAATAGCATGGGCAACGGTTCTAGGCTGATCAGTAACATCACCCCCAGCAAAAATCTTAAAACATGATGAAACACCATTTTCATCGGTAGTGATAACTCCCTTTTGACATCTTACCTTTTTTGGAAGATATGAGAGATCTGCATCCTCTCCAATTGCACTGATAACCGTATCCGCCTTAATAAAGAAATTTGAACCTGAAATCGGGATGGGTCTTCTACGCCCCGATGCATCAACATCCCCCAACCTTGCTTTCGCACATTCAACTGTCAATCCTTTATCATTATTCTCTGTTATCTTGATAGGTATGGTGAGATATAAAATTTCAATTTCTTCTTCTATCCCCTGTTCTACCTCCTCTATGTAGGCTGGCATCTGTTCTTGAGTCCTTCTATATATGATTGTAGTTCT
>DATKYB010000012.1 GCA_035528715.1 Nitrospinota bacterium
TGATAGGTCTGAGACCTACCGCTCTCAGTTTTTGCTGAATCCATTGAGGGGAAGATGAAATATTTACATCTTTAACGACTCTAGCTGTGTATCTCGGGCATAAATCAGTATCTTCTATAACGACTGATGTCAAACTCTCTATATCTTTTTCCTCTTCAACGACGGAGTATTCTGTTAATTTAACCTTTTTATCTAATATAGAAGCAATTTCTCTAGCAACACCGATCATACTTAGGCAATCAGGACGATTAGGGGCTACACTTATATCAATGGTTATATCATCAAGTTTTAGTACTCTTGCTATCTCTTCTCCTATTGGTGCCTTTTTATCTAGGACCATTATCCCTTCAGAAATCTCCTCAAGGTCTAAATCCATGGCAGAACATATCATTCCATCAGAACTGATTCCTTTAATATCTACCTTTTCAATCTTTTTACCTGTTGGAAGCTTGGCTTGAACAGTAGCAACAGGGATCTTTTCCCCCACAGATAAATTTTTCGCTGCAGATAATATATTTAGCCTTTCCTTACCAATATCAACTTTACAAATTATTAGATTGTCAGCCTTTGGATGGCTTTTTATAGATAATATTTGACCAACAACAATCTTATTATACATCTCCTTTTGATAATAAAGACCTTCTGCTTCTAGGCCAATCATTGTCAGATTCTCAGCCAAGTCATCAGGTTCTAAATCAAAATCAACTAGTTCTTTAAGCCAACGATAACTGACTTTCATGAATATCCCCCGTTAAAACTGTTTCAAGAATCTCATATCATTCTCGAAAAAGAGACGGATATCATCTATCTTATATTTCAGCATAGCCAGTCTCTCAATTCCCATTCCAAAGGCAAATCCAGTCAGCTCTTCCGAGTCATAACTGACAGCACGAAAAACCTCGGGGTCTACCATGCCAGACCCCAAAACCTCTAACCAACCAGTATAGGAACAAACTCTACATCCTTTTCCCTGGCATATGACACATCCTATATCTACTTCAGCACTCGGTTCAGTATAAGGGAAAAAACTCGGTCTGAATCTAAGAGGAGTATCTTGCCCAAAAAAACTATGGACAAATATCTCTAATATCCCTTTTAAATCCCCAAAGGTAATCCCTTTATCCACCATCAATCCTTCAATTTGATAAAACATTGGGCTGTGGGTAACATCCGCATCACACCTATAAACCTTGCCAGGTGCGATAATCTGAACAGGAGGTTTCTGGTTTTCCATAACTCTTATTTGAACAGAAGAGGTATGAGTTCTCAACACTATATCATCCGTTACATAAAATGTATCTTGCATATCTCTTGCAGGGTGATCTTTAGGTAAATTTAATGCCTCAAAATTATAGTAATCTAATTCTATTTCAGGTCCTTCGACAACGCTAAAACCCAGAGCGATAAAGATCTTTGTTATCTCTTCTAGTACTTGAGTTATTGGATGACTCTTACCTATAAGAGGCTTTTTGCCATCAAGGGTAGTATCAATCCAATCGCTCTTTAACCTCTCCTTAAGACTCTTTTCTTTAATAATTTCAGACCTTCTTTCTATCTCTTCCTCAAGATATCTTTTAATCTCATTTGTTAATTTACCGATAATTGGTCTTTCTTTTTGAGAAAGTTTTCCTATTTCTTTAAGAAAATGAGTCAGAGAACCTTTTCTACCAAGATATTGAATTTTAATCTTATTTAAGGCTTTTTCATCACAAGCAGCTTTAATATCTTGAACTGCACTTTTCTTTAATTTCTCTAATCGTTTTCTCATGAAAACATCTCCAATAAAAAAAGTTTACGCCTCTAATTACGTAAACTTCTTTATTCGCATTTTCTGAGATGACATAAGTAAAATTATATAATTTAAGACGCTTTTTTTAAACCTTGTTTTGCCTTTTCAGCCAATTTCTTAAAACCTTGCTGATCCTTAACAGCAATATCAGCTAGTATCTTTCTATTTAGTGATATATCTGATCTCTTTAGACCCAAAATAAACTGGCTATAAGATAGGTCATGAAGTCTGGCAGCAGCATTTATCCTTATAATCCATAGACTTCTAAAATCCCTCTTTCTCCTTCTTCTATCTCGATAAGCACTTTTTAATGCCCTATCTACTGCCTCTCTAGCTGTTTTATAGAGTTTGCTCTTCGCCCCTCTGTAGCCCTCTGCCATCTTTAGGATCTTTTTTCTCCTTTGTCTTGTTGATGGACCACTTCTTGCTCTTGGCATGTCAATCCCTCCAATCTATACTTTTTTTAAACATATGGAATCATTTTCTTAATCCTGCTTGAATCTTCTTTAGAGACTAAATCTGCTTTTCTTAAACCCCTTTTTCTTTTTGTAGTCTTCTTTGTCAATATATGTCTTGTGTAAGCCTTTTTTCTCTTAACTTTCCCTGATGAGGTTACTTTAAATCTTTTAGCAGCCCCTCTATTTGTCTTTATCTTTGGCATATCAACCCATCTCCTTCTAAACGTTTAAAGAGTTACTATCGTTAATTCTTTGGCATGAGAACCATTGTCATATTCTGTCCTTCTGACTTAGGCTCTTGTTCAACAGTGCTGATATCCTTTAAATCTTCTATAACTCTATCTAAAATCTTTCTTCCAAGATGAGAATGAACCATTTGTCTTCCTTTGAAGACGATAACAACCTTCGCCTTGTCCCCTGATGCAAGAAATCTTTTTATGTGCCTCAGTTTAAATTGATAATCGTGCTCCTCTGTTTTCGGTGTCATTTTAACTTCTTTAACATGAATAAGTTTCTGTTTCTTTTTAGCCCCATGAAGCTTTTTGCTTTGTTTATATCTATGTTTACCATAATCCATTATCTTACAAACAGGGGGGTCTACATGAGGTGATACCTCTACGAGATCCAAACCCTCTTGAGCTCCAATATCCAATGCCTTTTTTATGGGTAGAATCCCTAACTGTGTTCCATCAGAACCAATAACTCTTACCTCTTTAACCCTTATCATCTCATTAACACGCAATTCTTTTATTATATTAAACCACCTCCTCGAAAAGTCTATCTTTTATCTAAAATTTCTTTCATAATCTTTTTTATAAAATCTTCTATTTTTATAGAACCTAAATCTCCTTTTCCTCTTTCCCTAACAGAAACCATTTCTGATTCCATTTCTCTATCACCTAAAATTAACATATAAGGAACTTTTTCCATTTCTGACTCTCTAACCTTATATCCTATCTTCTCATTACGTAAATCTGTCTCTGTCCTTATACCATTTTCTCTCAACATTTCTTCTAAATGTTCAGAATATTCTTTCTGCCTATCAGTAATACTTAATATCTTTACCTGAACTGGTGAAAGCCAAACGGGAAATGCGCCTGCATAGTGTTCAATGAGCCCTCCAATAAATCTCTCCATCGAACCCAAAACCGTTCTATGAACCATTACTACATGATGTTTAGCACCGTCCTCACCCACATAGGTAACATCGAATCTTTTCGGAAGATTAAAATCAAACTGTATCGTAGGTCCCTGCCAACCCCTTCCAAGAGCATCTAACATCTTGATATCTATCTTTGGACCATAAAAAACCGCTTCTCCCTCTACCCTTTCAAAACTCATGTTCCTCTTTTCCAAGGTTTTCATCAAGGCCTCTTCTGCCATCTTCCATTCTCTATCTTCTCCCGCATATCTCTCCTTTTTGCTTTCATCTCTTACGCTCAAACTTACGTCAAATTCCTTATAACCAAAGGTCTCTAACATATATCTTGCTAAATCAATTACCTTCAATATCTCATTAGGGAGTTGTTCAGGAGTACAAAATATATGGGCATCATCCTGAGTAAATCCTCTTACTCTCAACATCCCATGGAGAACCCCTGACCTTTCGTATCGATAAACAGTCCCCAGTTCAGCAAATTTCAAAGGAAGGTCTCTATAGCTCTTTATACTTTCCCTATAAATCATTATGTGTCCAGGACAGTTCATTGGTTTTACCACATATTCGTTCTCGTCAATCTTAAAGACAAACATATTTTCTCTATAAAATTCATAATGACCTGATGTCTTGAAGAGTTGATCTCTAACGATATGAGGAATGCTTACTAATTGATATCCCCTTTTGATATGCTCATCTTCCCAGAATCTCTCTATTATTTTCTTTATTATCGTTCCTTTTGGATGCCAGTAGATTAATCCGGCACCTGCCTCATCATGAATACTAAAAAGATCTAGTTTCTTTCCCAGAACCCTGTGATCTCTCTTTTTTACTTCCTCTAATTTCGTCAAATAATCTTTAAGTTCTTTTGCAGTGGGAAAAGATGTTCCATAAATTCTCTGGAGCATTTTATTATTCTCGTCTCCCCGCCAATAAGCTCCTGCTACATTGAGAAGTTTGAAGTGAGAGACAACCCCTGTGGAAGGAACATGAGGACCTCTGCAAAGATCTAAAAAACCATTGCTTTTATAGAGCGTTACAGCATTATCCTCTATTTCCTTAATCAATTCAACCTTATAATTCTCTCCAAGTTTTTTAAATTCCTCAATCGCCTTTTCCTTAGAAACCTCTTCTCTAATAAACGGCTGATTCCTCTTGATAATCTCTAACATTTTACCTTCTATTTTTTTTAAATCGTCATCAGTAAAACTCTCTTTATAATCAAAATCATAGTAAAATCCATCCTTAATAGCAGGCCCAATAGTAATCTGGACACCTTGAAAGAGTTCTTTTACAGCCTGGGCTAGTATGTGCGAAGTGCTATGTCTGTATATCTCCTTTCCTTCCTCTGAATCTAAAGTAATCCACTCTATATCTGCATCGGAATTCAAGGATAAGCTCAGATCTACAGGATTCCCATTAATTTTTGCTGCAATTATCTTTCTGGTATCTCCTTTAATGTCTATTATCATTTCTTTTATCGTAGTGCCTTGAGGGCATTGAATTTCCTTACCTTCAGGAAATCTTATTTTAATTTTCTCCATATCTTTGTGCTCCGAAAACAAGAAAAGGCATCAGGAATTTTAAAAATAACTCCAGATGCCTTTGAATTTCTTATTAAAACAAGCTAAACCTTTCAATATTGTTTAATAATCTTACCTCTGGTAGGCACGGGCGGTTTCGAACCGCCGACCTCTTGCGCGTCAAGCAAGCGCTCTCCCCCTGAGCTACGTGCCTAACTAAGCCTTTAAAAAATTACAGTCTTTTAAGGAACTTGTCAAGGGAAAAAGGTTTATTTTTGATGATTTAGCTATCTTAGAGAATTTATCCAGAAACCTTATAGAGAAAATCAAGCTTGAAAATTAATGCGCGATGATTCTCTGCACTGTCTCTTCCTGTGGTAAATCTTTATATTTATCACCATTACCCTTTTTCTGTACCCTTTTAGCTCTTTTCTTTATTGACAGCGCATGTTTTACCACATCTTCCATCTTCTCCACTAATATTATTTTAAGGGCATTCTTTATCTCAGCAGGAATATCACTTAAATCTTTTTCATTATCCTTTGGTAGTATAACAGTATCAATCCCTCCTCTATGAGCCGCTAGTATCTTTTCTTTTATCCCACCGATAGAAAGTACTTTCCCTCTTAATGTGATTTCTCCAGTCATGGCTACATCATTCCTTACCGGAGTTCTTGTAAGCGCAGAGATTAGCGCCGTTGCCATAGTAATTCCTGCTGAAGGTCCATCCTTAGGTATGGCCCCCTCAGGGAAATGAATATGGATATCTTTCTTCTTATAGAAATTCTTATCTAACCTGAATTCATTTGCTTTAGACCTTACATAACTCAGGGCTGCCTGGGCTGATTCTTGCATAATATCTCCCAATTTCCCTGTCAGAGTGAGATTTCCCTTCCCATCCATCAGAATAACCTCAGTTACAAGGAGTTCGCCTCCTTCCTCAGTCCATGCCAAACCAGTGGCAATTCCTATTTCACTCTTCTCTTCTGCCTTTCCATGTTTATATTTGGGAACCCCTAAATATTTATTCAAACCTTTTGAAGAAATCAAAACCTTCGTCTTTTTTCCCTCTTTTGCTATCCTTTTTGCAACCTTTCTACAGATATTCGCAATCTCTCTCTCGAGATTTCTAACCCCTGCCTCTCTTGTATATTTCTGGATAGTATCTCGAATAACTTTTTTGGAAAATTTTATATTTTTACCAGAAAGACCATGGGCCTTTAACACTTTTGGAATCAAAAACAACTCCGCAATCTTTATTTTCTCATCCTCTGTATAACCTGGTAATCTCAATACTTCCATACGATCTTGCAAAGCGGGTGGAATAGAATAAAGAATATTAGCTGTAGTTATAAATAGAACTTCTGAAAGATCAAAATCCACCTCTAAATAGTGGTCATTAAAGGAATTATTTTGTTCTGGATCTAGAACCTCTAATAAGGCCGAAGCTGGATCTCCTCTAAAATCTGTGCTCATCTTATCAACTTCATCCAGGAGAAAAACAGGATTTTTTGATTTAGCCTTTGCCATATATTGGATGATGCGTCCAGGTAATGCTCCTATATAAGTCCTTCTGTGTCCTCTAATTTCCGCTTCATCCCTCACCCCACCTAATGAAAGGCGAACAAAATTCCGACCTGTAGCTCTGGCTATTGATCTACCAAGAGACGTCTTGCCAACACCAGGAGGACCTACAAAACAGAGTATAGGTCCCTTCATCTTTTTTACTAACTTTCTAACGGATAAATATTCTAATATTCTCTCTTTAATCTTATCTAGCCCATAATGATCCTCATTAAGTATTATCTCTGCCTCTGAAATATCTAACTTTTCTTTTGTCCTTTTCCCCCAAGGAAGATCCACCAACCAATCAATATAATTTCTTACAACTGTGGCTTCAGCAGACATTGGAGTCATCATTTCTAATCTCTTTAATTCCTTTAAAGCCTTTTTATTCACCTCTGTTGGCATCTTTGCCATCTTTATCTTATTCTTAAGCTCTTCTATCTCAGAGGTAAACTCGTCACCCTTTCCTAATTCTTTCTGTATTGCCTTCATCTGTTCAGTCAGGTAATATTCCTTCTGGCTCTTTTCTAACTGGCTCTTAACCCTTCCTCTAACCTTTTTTTCAATTTGGAGAATTTCTATCTCAGAATTTAATATTTTACAGAGTTTTTCTAATCTCTGTTTAAGATCTAAAGTCTCTAATATTCCCTGTTTCTCTGAAATCTTTAGTGTTAAATTGGCAGCTATTGTATCTGCAAACCTACCTGGCTCACTTATATTTGCTACTGATACTACTACTTCAGGAGCTATCTTTTGATTGAGTTTTACATAATTCTCAAAAAAAGAATTCAAACTCCTCATCATAGCCTTAATCTCAGGAGTAGCTTCTATTGATTCTTCCCTCTGAATTATTTTGACTTGAAAAAAATCTTTTTCTTCATCAAAACTCAAGATTTCTGCCCTTGATAAACCCTCAACCAACACCTTAACTGTCCCATCTGTCAACTTTAAAATCTGAAGAATCCCCACAACGGTACCCACGCTATAAATATCTTCAGGTTTTGGGTCTTCTACCTTGGCATCTTTTTGAGTTGACAATAAAATATTTTTTTCTTTCAACATAGCATGCTCTAAAGCTTTGATAGACTTATCCCTTCCAACGAATAAAGGAACTATCATATGAGGAAATACGACTATATCCCTCAGGGATAATAAGGGAATTCTTTTTTTAACAACTTCTATTTTATTATTTTTTATTGCCATCTCTCTCCTCATTTAAATAAGAGTAATTCATATACAATAATAGTACACTTTTATCATAATTTCAAGATGTTTGGAAAGATGAATAAGATTAACTGGCTTGTTTTTCGTAAAGAAAGATTGGTTTTTTTCTATCCGTAACGACCTCTTCACTGATCACACATTCCTGAATATTGGATTGGGAAGGTAATTCATACATGGTTTCCATCATGATTTCTTCTAAAATCGACCTGAGGCCTCGAGCTCCTGTCTTCCTTTTACTAGCTTCTCTTGCAATAGACCTTAAGGCATTATCTGTAAATTTAAGGTCAACTTTTTCAAATTCAAATATCTTTTTGTACTGTTTTATTAAGGCATTTTTGGGCTTGGTTAATACCTTAACGAGTGCATCTTCGTCAAGATCATCTAAGATAGCCGCTACTGGTAATCGACCGATAAACTCTGGGATCAAGCCATATCTTAGTAAATCTTCAGGTTGGACCTTGCACAAGAACTTATCGTTATTGTTGTCTTTTCCTGCTCCGGTTAAGTCAGCTCCAAAACCTAATGTCTTTTTGCCTATTCTATTTTTAATAATCTTATCAAGACCTACAAAGGCACCACCACATAAAAATAAAATGTCTGAAGTATCTATCTGCAAAAATTCCTGATGGGGATGCTTACGGCCTCCTTGGGGCGGTACATTAGCAATGGTTCCTTCTATTATTTTTAATAAAGCCTGTTGAACACCTTCACCAGAAACATCTCTCGTAATAGAGGGATTTTCTGATTTCCTGCTTATCTTGTCAATCTCATCTATATAAATAATCCCTTTCTCGGTCCTTTCAACATCGTAATCTGCTGCCTGTAATAACTTAAGGATTATGTTCTCAACATCTTCTCCAACATACCCTGCTTCTGTAAGAGTAGTAGCATCAACAATAGTAAAAGGAACATCTAATATTCTTGCCAAGGTTTGTGCTAATAGGGTTTTTCCTGAACCTGTGGGTCCTATCAGTAGTATGTTACTCTTTTGGAGCTCAACCCCGCTTAAATCAACATTAGCCTCAATCCTTTTATAATGGTTATGAACAGCTACAGAAAGGATTTTTTTTGCCTGCTCCTGCCCAATGACATATTCATCCAGAATCGACTTTATCTCCTTAGGTTTTTGGAGTTTCTGAAACTCTTTACTCTTTTCTTTTGACCATTCCTCAACAATAATATCATTACAAAGATCTATACATTCATCACATATATAAACAGTCGGCCCAGCAATCAACTTTTTCACTTCCTCCTGACTCTTACCACAAAATGAACATTTCAATAGTTTATTGCCCTGCTCCTTTTTAGCCATCAAATGCCCCTTTCTTGAAAAACTGAACTCTATAAATATCTATTTTTATCGGAATTTTGGCTTATTTCTTTACCTTCTTTTCATCTCTTGAGACTATTACCTCGTCTATAATACCATACTCTTTTGCCCGTTCACCGGACATAAAAAAGTCTCTTTCTGTATCTTTTCGAACGGTTTCATAGGATCGCCCTGTATGATGTGCCAAAATCCTATCCAAGCTCTCTCTCATTCTTAAAATCTCTTTTGCATGAATATCAATATCAGTAGCCTGTCCTTGGAAACCGCCTAAAGGTTGGTGAATCATAATTCTTGCATTAGGTAATGAAAATCTCTTGCCCTTTGTCCCTGCTGCTAAAAGAAGAGCACCCATACTGGTAGCTTGTCCAATACATATCGTCTGTACATCAGGTTTTATATATTGCATGGTATCATATAAAGCTAAACCTGCTGTAACAATTCCTCCAGGGCAATTTACATAGAGATAGATATCCTGTTCTGGTTCTTCAGCTTCCAAAAACAGCAGCTGAGCAATCATCACATTCGATACATTATCATCTATAGGGGAACCAAGAAACACAATCCTATCTTTTAACAGACGGGAATATATATCATATGCCCTCTCACCCCTGTTGGTCTGTTCTATTACCATTGGAATTAAATTCATCTATTTCCCCTTTCCTTTATCGCTTTTATTTAAAATTTCCTGTCTTTCGACTATTTCTTCATTAATCTTAGAATGATTTATTAAAAAATCAAGAGTTTTCTCTTTTTTTAAATTATCCTTTAACCTATCAATACCTTTATTCTTAATCAACTGCTGTTTAAAGACTAGATAATTCTGATTCACAGATTTTGATATCTCTTTAACCCTCTTTTCAACCTCTTCATCAGAAACACTTATATTTTCTATTTCGGCTATCCTGTCCAAGATTAAATCGCCTTTGACCTCTGTGGTGGCTGGGCCTATAAATGGTTCTTTTACTTTATCCAACTCTATGGCTGCATCCTCCAGTTTTATACCCTGATATTTAAGTCTCTGCTGGGTGTCAAAAAACATGAGCCGTACTCGTTCATCAACAAGTATTTGAGGAACCTCTATATTATTTAACTCAACAAGTTTATCTATAGATTCTTTTTTTAATAATGTTTCTGCTCTGTGCTGTTCTGATTTGATTATCTCTTCCTTTAGTTTATTTCTAAGTTCACCTAAATTGTTACAATCGCCAACTTCTTTTGCAAAATCGTCATCTAAATCTGGTAAAATTCTTTTTTTGACCTCATTTATTCTTACTTTGAATTTTACTTCCTTTCCAGCTATCTTTTTTTCTTTGAAATCCTGAGGAAAATTAATCTCTATCTCCTTTTCTTCTCCCTTTTTCATTCCAATTAATTCTCGTTCTAACTCAGGGTATGTCATATTATAACCTATTGAAAGAGAAAGGTTTTCTTTCTTTCCCTCCTCATCTAAGGTATTATTGATAAATCTTTCAAAACTGATTACAACATAGTCATATTTTTCAATAGATTTCTGTTCGCTAACCTCAAATTTAGCCGATTGTTCTCTTAATCGCTCTAGTTCTTCATCGACATCCTTTTCAGAAACCTTTATAATTTTTTTTGTAAATTCTAATCCCTTATATTCAGAAACTTCAATTTTAGGCAATATCTCAACAGTTGCTGTATAACGAAGGGGCTTATCCATTTCTAGTTCAACATTGTCAATTTTTGGTTGCCCCAAGGCTTTAATCTTATTTTCCTCCACAATCTTTAAATATGAATCAGAAACCAATTTTTGCAAAACATCACTTTCAATATTGCTCTTATAATATCTCTCAAGTATCTTCCGAGGTGTCTTTCCTTTTCTAAAACCGCTGATCTTTACCCTTTTATTCAATGTATTGTAAGCGTTTTCGTATTCTCTATTGACTACTTCTAAAGGTACTTCTATCTCTAACTCTTTCTTGCAAGAATTTATTTCTTTAATCTCAACCTTCATCTCTTTATCCTTGATCTTAATAAACTGGTGCGAAGGGGGGGACTCGAACCCCCACGGTTGCCCACTGGATCCTAAATCCAGCGCGTCTGCCAATTCCGCCACCCTCGCTTCTAGAAATCTTATGGTGAGCCGCGAAGGAATCGAACCTTCAACCTACGGATTAAGAGTCCGTTGCTCTACCAATTGAGCTAGCGGCCCCACCACATTAAAATTTTATCACTGGCACGCCCGGTAGGATTTGAACCTACGACCTGCGGATTCGAAGTCCGACGCTCTATCCAGCTGAGCTACGGGCGCATAAATATAAACTTTTTAAATGGGGTGAGTGAAGGGACTCGAACCCTCGACCCCCAGGGCCACAACCTGGTGCTCTAACCGCCTGAGCTACACTCACCACCAATCATATTTTTATGGCACGCCTGAGAGGATTCGAACCTCCGACCTACGGATTAGAAGTCCGTTGCTCTATCCAGCTGAGCTACAGGCGCACCTCATCTTTATGGTCGGGGCGAGAGGATTTGAACCTCCGACCCCCTGCTCCCAAGGCAGGTGCGCTAACCAGGCTGCGCTACGCCCCGTCTATTAAGATAATCTTTTAATCTATCATAGCAATTTTTTCTTTGCAATGATTTTATCTCTTTTTTTATAAATTCAACTTTAACCTTTAAAAAATATTTCCTCATCTATCTCTCTTTTAAGAGAACAAGTATCTCTTTCGCTTTCTTTAGTGCAATACCTCTATGGCTGATTTTATTCTTTAAAGAAGTATCCATTTCTGCAAAAGTTTGATTATATTTAGGAACCATAAATATAGGGTCATAGCCAAATCCTCTTTTACCTCTTAAATCTTCTGATATCAACCCTTCACAATAACCCTCGCAAAAATATATATCTCCTTTTGGCTTAACAATAGCAACAACACAACAAAATCTTGCTCCCCTTTCTTTTAGAGGGACATCCTCTAATAATTTAAGAAGAGCTCTATTCCTTTCATCGTCCTCTGTATTTTTACTGATAAATCGAGCAGAATCTTTACCAGGCTTTCCATTTAAGGCATAGACCTCTAAACCTGAATCGTCTGAAAGAGCTATTTTCCCAGTAAAAGATGCTACCATCTCAGCCTTTATGCGTGCATTTTCTTTATAATCTCTTCCCTTTTCATCGATCTCAGGTATGCTTGGAAAGTCCAGAAGGGTTTGAACAGTTATATCCATATCTCTCAGTAAATTTCTTATCTCTTTAATTTTACCCTTATTTTTCGTTGCTAATACAACTTCCATAAATTTTTTAAAAACCCCCAATTATCTTTCTCTGAATACCTATAAGTTCCCTTATACCCTTTTCTGCAAGATCTAAAAGCTTATCCATAACAGTTCGAGAAAAAGGACAGCCTTCTGCCGTTCCCTGCACCTCAACCAAATCTCCCTGTCCTGTCATGACAACATTCATATCTATTTGAGCCGCAGAATCTTCCATATAATTTAGATCAAGTAAAAGTTCTTCATCAATCATGCCAACACTTGTAGCTGCTATATAATCCTTTAATAATTTGTTACTATTCTCTCCCTTTTCAATAAGCTTTAAGGCATCCCATAGGGCAATATAGGCACCTGTTATTGATGCCGTTCTTGTACCTCCATCAGCCTGGATCACATCGCAATCAATGAGGACAGTTCGCTCCCCTAATTTTTCCAGATCTGCTACTATCCTCAATGCCCTTCCTATGAGTCGTTGAATCTCATGGGTTCTTCCACCTATTCGACCCTTTAGGGATTCTCTGACTATCCTTGTTTGAGTAGAACGAGGTAACATCGAATATTCTGCGGTAATCCAACCCTTACCAGTGTCCTTTAAAAAAGGAGGAACCTTATCCTCAATAGTCGCAGTACAGATTACCTTTGTATCCCCTATCTCTATTAATACAGAACCTTCAGCATGTTTAATGAAACTGCGGGTGATATTAATCCTGCGTAACTCATTATTTCTCCTGCCGTCCAATCTTTCCATAATTATCCTTCTTCATATTTAAATATTTGAATCAAGATCTACGTGAGTTACATTTTCTAACTTGTATTCTAAAAAACCAGTACCGATAGAAGCAAATTTTTCTGGTAAATCTGTCACAAGAAACTCTATAACAGCTTTACTCTTATCAGCCAATATACCATTTTTAAGCAACTCCATCTTTACGAATTTAGCGGTCTCCACTGCTGAATCGATTAATCGAACCCTTTTACCCATAATATCTCCAATAGTCGCTTTTAATAATGGATAATGCGTACAACCCAATATTAATGTATCAATTCCTCTTTTACCTAACTCTTTAAGATACTTTTTAGCTATGATATAAGCGACATCATTATCTATCCAACCCTCCTCAACCAAGGGGACGAACATAGGACATGCCTTAGAGTAAACTTGTATACTTGAAACCAGTTCTTTGAGCATTTTTTCATATGCCCTACTTTTTATAGTAGCCTCAGTCCCAATAACGCCAATCTTGCCATTTTTGGTTATTTCAATAGCTCTCTTAACCCCTGGCTTAATCACTCCTACAATAGGGATATGAAAACGTTCTTCAAGGAAAGGTAGACTAAGAGACGAGGCAGTATTACAGGCAACAACCAATAGTTTAATATTCTTCTTTATTAGTAAATTCGTATTTTGTAATGCATATCGGGAAACTGTTTCTGCTGATTTTGTGCCATAGGGAACTCTAGCTGTATCTCCTATATATATAATGTCCTCTTTAGGCAATAATCTCATTATTTCTCTCAGTACAGTCAGACCACCTACTCCTGAATCAAATATCCCAATTGGTTTGCTTACCATTTTTAGTCCTTTGCTCAATTAAAATTAACGATGGAAATATTGTCTTTAAAAGGCTCTTCAATATCAATATGTCCGGCTAAAGTTTCTGCTTCCTTTCCTTCGATAAGGATTTTCACTTGCTTTATCTCAGAAAAATTAAATACTAATGTATTCACAATTGAATATACACCTAAAACCTCTGTCCAAACCCCTTTTGGGTAATTCTGGGTTATCTCTTTGCTAAAATCTACATAAGCTAAGCCATTGTTATCTATATACAACTCCCTTAATTTTGTTTCTTTAGGTATAGTCTGCATTCCTTTTTCAAAAGGGCCTTTTATTAGCTCTATAATAGCCTTTTTTGCCCTTTCGACACCGTATGATTCATCAATGATTTGTCTCGATTCGGTAATGAGGGTTTCACCATCTATGGAAGAAAAAAATAACTTGACTCTTTTAACGTCTCCCTTAGAGGTTATAAGTCTTTGAGATAAAACCTCTTTTTCTTTTTTAATGCCTTCTTTAATTGGATAATAATAAAAAAATGTAACTATGAACAAAAAAGATAAAATAAAAACAACACCCCATAATCTTTTGTTAACTTCTTTCTTTTTAGCCCTTCGGTGTCTCATCTTCTTTATCTCTTTCCCTATATTTTTCTAATCCCTTATAAATAGCCTCAGCAATTCTGGTTAAATAGACAACGTCTTTCAACCGCATCTCTTCTTCAGGATTAGATATATAACCAACGGTTATCATGATAGCAGGCATCCTTGCCCCTTTTAAAATTGATATAGGAGCTTTCTTTATCCATGTATTTTCAGAAAAATCCTGCTCATCTATACTTTTTTTAATGGCCTCTGCTAAAATTCTACTTTTATTAATAAATTTTAATTGTACATTGTCCCATAAAATTATACCTTTATCTTTCTTTTTTAATAAACGCAGATTTATATTTCTGTAATCTGGATCAAAATAGAATAATGCAAAACCCTTTTTCTTCGGATCAAAGTCAGCATCTGTATGAATACTAATAAATATATCTGATTCATTATTATTCGCAACATACGTCCTCTCATCAATAGAAGGAAATTCATCTTTCTCTCTAGTAAGAATGACCTTTGCCCCTGATCTTTCTTTAATAAATTCCTTGAGCATTTCACTGATCTTTAGAGTTATATCCTTTTCCTTTAATCCTGTAGGCCCAACAGCACCATCATTATCTCCTCCATGACCTGGGTCAATAACAACAATGAACATTTCAGAAGTACTCTTATCCTCCTTTACCATAGATGATCCTTGGATATCAGAGGAAAAGGGCTCTTTTGCAAAAGACAAATTTATAGAAAAAATCAATATTACCAAAGATGATATAAAGCTTCTTTTAAAGAAGCTCACATTGAAAACTTTCATGAAAAAAATATCCTCCTCGTATTAAATAAAATCTTAAGCTTAAATATATACAAAATCCTTTTTGGTAAAATCACTATCTTATAATCAATCAATCCTTTCTATTTCTGCCTCTTTAAATTCAGTATGTTCACTTTGGACCGTGCTCTTCTTTTTTTTAGAAAAAATATTTGATAAAACCCCTTTTTTTCTGAATTGTAAATTGGTTAATTGTTCATTTTTATAAATCAATTGCTTCTCCTTTTTCTTTATCTCTTCATCCTTCACTTTTATAGTATCTCTAAGTCTCTTTATTTCCCCATCTTTTTCTCTAATCCTTAATAATAGCCCGTTAATCTTTTCTTGAAGAGTCGTTAAAAAAATTTCATCTTTAAGCATAGTTTTTTTTGTATCTGTAGCGATTTTTTGTGACTCTATAATCATAAAATGAGAACATTTGGGACATTTTACTTTTACAAGATCTTTAGGAAGCTCCTCTTTAAAACGGTATGCTGTTTTACACCTCTGACATTCTATCTGCAATTGAGTATCCTTTTAGAACGATCTATCAGTAAATCCATGATTTTTAAATTAATATCCTTTAAAAATACTTATCAAATAATTATTTACATGTAAAGAAAAAACCTAAATTTATATAGGGGTTAGAAAGAAATGTGTTTTGCAATACTCTATTTCTGAAATACCAAATTCTAAAGTAAGAAAAACAAGGACTAATCCTATCTAAGATATAAATTATATTTTTCAGAAAAAAAGAGAACGGACTTGCTTTATAATCAAAAATGCTATAGTTTAGAACAGAATTTTTAAAGGGGGATTAACTGGATGAAAAAAATAGCTCTTTTACACATCAGTTTCATATTTTTTTTAACACTATTTATTATATTAATTAATCCAGCACCATCCTTTCTTGCAGAAAATTATAAAGATTGGCATAAAGACCACAAAAAGGCATCCCCTATCTGGGTATTACCTAAGGCCCTTGCACCATCAAATATGGAATGGACGATTCCTAATATGCCAGGAGATATAGAATCTAAACGATTTTTTGATCCTGAAGTCTGCTCATCATGCCATATGGAGATATACAATCAATGGAAAGGAGCTATGCATGCTAATGCATGGAATGACCCGATCTTCATTCCTGTATATCAGCTCTATCTAAAGAATGCGAAGACAAAACATGAAAAAGAAGAAACAGCTTTGTGTAGCAGATGTCACACTCCTGTAGGTTATCTTGCAGATGAGAGCGGACGCTATTTCAAAGGAAAACTTTCAGAGATAGCAAAGAGAGGTGTTTTCTGTGATTTCTGTCATTCAGTAAAAGCAAGTGCAGGCGTGGGAAATGCCCCTTTTATTTTGGAACCAGGTGATGCATCCAAGAATGAACCCGGAACAAAGAGGGGCCCTCGTAAAGATTCCGTTTCACCCTTCCACAAAACCGAGTTCTCTGAACTACATACTCGCTCTGAATTCTGTGGTATGTGCCATGACGTCTCCCATGCAACAAGTGTTATGGCAATTGAATCCACATATACAGAATGGCGACAAGGACCCTATTTTACAGGTGACGCTAAAACCACCACAACATGTCAAGACTGTCATATGAAACAGACAACAAAGATAGCCTCTACAGGATTAACAAAAAGGCCTGACAGTCCAGGATATGCGTGTCCCGAGTCATTAGGAGGAAAAAAGAGAAACCATATATGGCAACA
>DATKYB010000013.1 GCA_035528715.1 Nitrospinota bacterium
GTGCCCTAAAGAGAACACATCTTTGGGCATTAAGAGGACTGGAGTATTATATGGCGAATATCGATGTTAAAAGGCATGCCCTTTTTGGTGTAATCCAGGGAGGGATTTTCAAAGATTTGAGAGAAGAGAGTTGTAGGTCCATGACAAGCCTTCCCTTTGATGGATATTGTTTGGGAGGTTCTCTAGGAAAAGACAAAAAAGAGATGTTCAAGATAGCTGATTGGGTGATACCTCATCTGCCGGAAAATAAGCCAAGACATCTCCTTGGTATCGGGGAACCGGATGACCTCCTTCAGGGAATAAAGAGAGGTTTTGATCTCTTTGACTGCTCATTTCCCTATAGGCTGGCTTCCTTTGGGACCTTTCTTACAGGGGATAAGAATAAGAGATATCGAATACACATAACAAATCAGATGTATAAGAAAGACAAAAGGCCAATAGAAGAAAAATGTGTGTGTTATACATGTAAGAATTTTCAAAGAGGCTATCTTCATCATCTTTTTAAAAGCCGAGAGATACTGGGTTATCATCTTGCTTCCACCCATAACCTTAACTTTATTATAAACTGGATAAAAGAATTGCGTCAGAAGATTTTGAAAAATAGATTTGAACCAGAATAAGATGTAATAAAGACAAATTTTGTATATAAAATTTGGTAAAAGATTGTGGACTTTTTTGGATCTAAAAGATGATCAGAATCAATGAACAGCAGTGCAAAACCATTGCGTCTAAGTTAGCGCTCTTTTCCCATTTCAAAGAGAAATCCCTTTCGCCTTATAAAAAAATTAAAGATAAAAAAAAGTTAGCCAATTATTGGTTCTTTCTGACAGCTATCTGTTACAAGACAGGTAACCTAAAGGGAATCGTTAATGGAGAGATGCTCAGAGGATGGGATTTTTTAGAAGCAAAGGCCAGGGCTATTTTAAAAGAAGACCCAGAGTTTTTTTTACCAGAAAATTTAGTCTCTATTTCTTCAAATGAGATTGCTGAATTAATGCTTGATTACAGGGATAGAATAGAACAAAGGTGCCATCTCTTAAAGAATTGTGCTCAAATGCTCCTTGAGAGATATAAAGGTAATGTCATGAACCTCTATTATAGCACCAAAGGAAATATATCAGGTCAAAAGGGGGTTCTCTCTCTTCTTTCAGACTTTGAAGCATATAAAGATCCTTTGAATAAAAAGTCCTTTCTCCTTATCATGACCCTTTTTAAATTGGGTGTTTGGAATTTTAAAGACGAGGAAGCAATCAAACTTCCTGTTGATAATCATCTTATGAGGATTAGTTTAAGGAGTGGCATGTTGGAGATTGAGGATATACATTTAAGGGGCATCCTTTGCAATCAAAAGGATATTGACTCTCTTTTAGAATCAAAGATAAGAAGCAAGGTTCTAAGATGCGGAGATCTTCTGAAAAAACATTCAGATATGAATATTATCCAGATAGATTCCCTCCTCTGGCAGATAGGAAGGAATTGTTGCCTGAATTCTCACCCTCCCTTCTGTGGTAATCATTGCTGTCTGTCAAAAGATGAATGTTCGCTTTGCAAAGCATTTAGTTATCGTTGTAATGGCTTATGCCCTTTGGATGGAGCATGTAAGGCCAGCAGAGAGAGATATTATTCTAAATATTTTGAACCGATCAGCAATAGCCACTATTACTGAGAGATTTGTTTTTTCAGGTCTTCATTGACTTATAAAGCTTTTTTTGATAGAAGTTTAAGAGATTTTTTCAAAATCTAAAGAGGAGATTCTAATGGACCTGAATATTATTAAGGAATTAGTGGAGAAAAATGATAACAAGATATTACTTATGGTTATTGATGGCCTGGGAGGTCTACCAAAAGAAGGAGAAAGAGAAACAGAGCTGGAGCTGGCCCATACACCCAACCTCGATTTATTGGCTAAGAGATCGAGCTGCGGGCTCATTGATCCTGTTGCGCCAGGCATAACCCCTGGGAGTGGACCGGGACATTTAGGAATTTTTGGTTATGACCCCTTTAAATATCTTATAGAAAGGGGCGCTCTTTCCTGTGCTGGGGTCAATTTTCCTATGGAGGAGGGAGATATAGGATGCAGGATAAATTTTGCCACAAAGGAGAATAATCTAATCAAAGATAGGAGAGCGGGGAGGATACCTACGGAAAAATGCGAAGAGCTCTGTGCTCTTTTAGAAGAAAGGGTTAATATTGATGGGGTGAAGATATTTCTTAGACCTGAAAAGGACTATCGGGCCGCAGGTATTTTTCGAGGTCCTGAACTTAGTGATGAGGTGACGGATACAGATTCCCAGAAGACAGGTAAACCACCTTTATTAGCTAGCGCACGCGATAAGACAGAGAGTGCAATAAAGACATCTAAAATAATAAATGAGTTTGTAAAGCAGGCAGATGATATAATAAAAGATTTTTACCCAGCAAATACCCTCCTTTTGAGAGGTTTTTCGAAAAAGCCAAGCATTCCACAGATGCAGGACGTATTTAGTCTTAATCCTGTGGCAATAGCTGTTTATCCCATGTATAGGGGTCTTTCACGCCTAGTAGGAATGGACGTTATTGAAGGGATTGAGGATATCAAATCTGAGTTTTTTGTGTTGATTGAAAATTACAATAAGTATGATTTCTTTTTTCTTCATATAAAGCCTACTGATAGTGCTGGAGAGGATGGAAAATTCGAAGAAAAGGTTGGTTTACTTGAAGAGATAGATTCCTATATTCCTAAAATAGATTTAGAGAAATACGCAGCCATTGGCATAACTGGTGATCATTCCACACCTTCTCTTTTGAAACTTCATAGCTGGCATCCAGTACCTTTGATCCTTTATTCCAAAACCTGCCGCCCTGATAGGGTAGAGAAATTTTCTGAGAATGATTGTGCCATGGGAAATCTGGGAAGGATCCGGGGTGTTGAGCTCATGCCCCTTCTTTTAGCCCATGCCCAGCGTTTAAAGAAATATGGAGCCTGATATATCCGAGATAAGTCCATCACCTTCGCTTATATCCACATCTTTACTCATAATGTGGGCGTCGAAAAAATGCATTTTTTTCTTAAGTAATTCTCATTTTCTTCCGAAATAATGTTTAGTGATTTTATTCTTATTCTTAGATAGAGACAGTCCTTAAAGATAATAAAAAGAAATCAAATTGTAATCCAAAGCCAAGAAAAAATATGCCGGTTAAGGAAGAGAGCATAAAAGATATTATTGTAAAATCTCCTGATATAGCTGTGCTTCCTCAGGTGGCTATTCAGGTAATAAATACTGTTTTAGATGAGAAAAGCTCAGCAAAAGACCTCTATAAAATAATTTCTGTAGATCAGGCATTAACAACGAGGATACTGAAGATAGCTAATTCAGCTTTTTATGGACATTTTAGGGAGATTAATAGCCTCTCCAGGGCAATCACGATTCTTGGATTTAAAGCGATTAAAAATTTAGTTGTTGCTGTGTCTACAAAATATTTATATAAAAAAACTGGACTTACTGAGAGGATTTTGTGGGATCATTCCGTGGGTGTTGCTATTGCTTCTCAGATACTTGCCAATAGCTATGGAAATATGTCTGATATAGAGGATTCACTGATATGTGGCCTCCTCCATGATATTGGAAAGGTGGCAATGAACAACTATGATCTTATCAGATTTAACAAGGTTATGGAGAAGGTTTATTTTGGGGAACTTTTATTTACCGATGTAGAAAAGGAGTTTTATGATTTTTCTCATGCTGAGATAGGAGCAAGCATGGTAAGGAAGTGGAACCTTCCAGAGGGCTTGGAAAGAGTGGTTGCCAACCATCATAGCGATTCTACAAGTTATCGTGAAGAGCTAAATATTTCAAGGCGAATCGCTTTTGTTAATCTGGCAGATTTAATATGTCTAAAATTAGGTATTGGATATAAAAATCCAAGGGATATCGTTTTAGAAGAACAAGACTCTTCAATCTTTTTGGGATTGAAAGAGGAACAACTTAAAGAGATTGTTAAAGAAGTAGAGAAGACCTATTCAAAAGGAAAAGAGCTATTCAATTAATCCAAAATCTTCCTTGTTATTTAGTTTTTTTCAAATTATAATCTGATCTCAACTCTTCGCCTCTTTTGTAAATATCCAATATTTTCGAGTTGAATAGCTATTTTCTGTATAAATTGGCGAATCTTCGAAAAGTTTATCAGATTAAAATTTTCTGTTGACAATTTTGAAAATTTTGATAAAAGACATTAAAGTAGTTATCAATACTTAAAAATTTTTATGAGGTTTAGACAATGAAGAAATATATAATCATACTTGCTGTAGTTGCTTTTATTACTGTTTCACTAACCGCCTCCTTCTCAAAGGGAGATGTCAAGAAGGGTGGGGCCATCTATAACAGGGTCTGCATGGCCTGCCATGCTGCTGGAGTTGCTGGCGCGCCAAAGTTAGGCGATAAGACTACATGGGCTCCCCGCATCAAACAGGGTGAAAAGGTTCTGCTTGAGCATACATTAAAAGGTTTTAAAGTTATGCCCCCTAAAGGTGGATGTGGTGAGTGTTCTGACCAAGATATTGAAGATGCTATTGCTTATATGCTCTCAAAGGTCCAGTAATTTAGGATGATTTTTCCCATTCCTTTTTTCATCTTTTGTAAAAGATTTTCGCCTTTCTTGCTTGTCCAAGAAAGGTGAGAAAGAAGGACACCCCGCCTGTTTTTCTTAACGGCTTTTGTTCATTTCTTGCTTGCGAAAGCAAACGAACCAAAGAAAGACACCCCCATCGATTTTTTCAACGGCATTTGACTGCACTCGCTCGGAGAAACAGCAAGCAGTTCTTTTTACCTTTCTTGCTCACCCAAGAAAGGTAACTAAAGAAGGGTGCCCCCCTGCTTTTTTTAACGGAATTTTGTCTTCGCTCATTCAGCGAGGGAGGAAACTCGCTTCGCTCAGACACCCTCCCTCTTTTTCCTCATTCGCTGGAAAAATTCCTAAAAACCAGAAGGGGGATTAAAAAAACATGATTTCCTTGCTCGCTCAGTAAATCCCTGAAAAGCAAAAGGGGGGAGAAAAAATACCTGAAAAATCTTAATGGGGAATTTAAAGTCCAAAAGAGTTATTAATCAAGAGCTTTTAATCGCAAAAAATCCAGCCATTTATTTTTCATAAACTATTTGACCAATCACATTTTCCCATTGACAATAAAGACGCTCTCCTATAAATTTTTTATATCATATTTTTTATTATTTTATCTGAGAAAGGTGATATTTGTGGAATTGAGAAAACTTGGAAAGAGTGAACTTGAGGTTCCAATTATTATCTTTGGTGCATGGGCTATTGGTGGTTGGCTCTGGGGAGGGACAGATGATGAGAAGGCTGTTTCTGCGATCCATAAGGCTCTGGATTTGGGAATGACATGCATTGATACAGCCCCCGTTTATGGTTTTGGTCATAGTGAGGAAATCGTGGGAAGAGCCATAAAGGGACGGAGGGATGATGTCATCATCGCGACAAAATGCGGTCTCCGCTGGGATTTAGAGGAAGGGGAACTCTTCTTTGAAACCATAGATAGTCGAGGAAAAGCCCTGAAGATCTATCGCAACCTGAAGGCCCATTCAATAAAAGAGGAATGTGAATTAAGCTTGAAACGCCTCAGTGTAGATGTCATTGACCTCTATCAATGCCACTGGCCTGATAGTACAACTTCTCCTGATGAGACCATGGAGACCCTCCTTCGTCTGAAAGAAGAGGGAAAGATCAGGGCTATCGGTGTAAGTAATTTTACAACGGAGATGATCAAGACCTGTCTTAAGTATGGCGATGTGGCCAGTGATCAGCCAAAGTACAGTCTCCTCTTTCGAGATATTGAAAAAGATATCCTTCCCTATTGTAGGAAACATGATATCGGTTTGATTGTCTATGGACCTCTGGGACAGGGGCTTCTTACAGGAAAGGTAACAATGGAGCGTAAGTTTAACCAGGGAGATTTACGGATAGATCAGCCATGGTTTCAACCCAAAAACCGAAGACGCATCCTTGATACATTGGAAAAGATCAAACCGATTGCAAAGGAGCATAACGCCACTTTAGCCCAGCTTTCCATTAACTGGGTTATTTCTGAACCAGGGGTTACGAGTGCTATTGTAGGTGCACGGAATCCCGAGCAGGTTATTGAAAATGCCGGCGCCTCAGATTTTAGACTGAGCAAAGAAGAAAGAAGCATCATAAAAGGATGCTTTGAGGCACTGGGAGAGCCCGAAGAGGAATAAAGATTTTTCGTGAAGCCTCTAAATATTTTACAGGCTTAAGCTTTTTTTCATGGCTTTTACAATATCAGGAGCAAAGGAGGGATATTTCTCTAACCATTCTATCCTCTCTCTGTTCAATTCTTTCACTATTTTTTCTCTCGTACTGGCATCATAGGCTTTTAATGGGTTATATCTCTCCATGTTAAAAGGCTTGTTTTTCTCTTCTGTTACACCGCTAACAAGGACCTTTGTCCCAAAATCGGGATAGTCTTTCCACTTTGCCGAGCCTCGAAATATCGCCCTAGAGATATAACCGATTCCCGATTTCCAAGGTCTGTGGGGTGGTCTTTTTATCTTCAATGGATTTTTGGGGTCTCTTATCTCTCCGACACCACCTGTATTCATCAGGAAGCATCTCACCTTTTTTTCATATTTTTTGACAAATTCGTAAAAGATGTTCCCTTCTTCTCCCTCGTCTCCGACAATAAAGGGGTTTGTTCCGACGATTCTGATAGACTGCCCTGCCTTGGCGGGGTCTCCTGCACTCGTTTCAATTGATTCGCCGAGCATAAAAGCGGCTGCTGCCTGTTCTGAGGTTAATTCCTGTATAATAGGAACAACGGTGTCCCTTCTTGTGTTAAAAAAGATGTGGAGTCCGTCCAGCTCGTCCACTGGAGGCAGGTCAAGACTTTCATACCGTCTCTCTTCAGGAAAGGCACTTAGGGGTAAAATCCCTCTTCCATTGGCACAGAGATCCTCTTCAAGATAATGTATCTTTCCCTTGCTGTCGACATAAAGATTTTGTACTAAAAACTCGGAGGACTCGGTCAGAGGTCTCAGAAGCGTGTCTTCTTCATCCAGGTCTGTCTTGAGATAGAGGGCTACCTCTGTTCCCAAAACTGTTCCGTTCTTGATCTTTAATCCCACAAAATCATCCTGAACCACAAGGGCTGCTTCATTCTTTTTGTCCAGATAATGCGGATGTCCAACAAAGGTTGTCTTACCTGTTCCTGAAAGGCCGAGAACAAGAACACCATACTGTTTGATTTTGCCAGTTTTTCTGTCCTTTGCCCTGATTAATTTTGACCCGGCATGGATCCCTAATATACCCTTTTGTTTTGCGAGATACATGGCCATCCTCAAGAACCCCTTTTTAGCCTCTCCCATATAATCACTGCCGAGCCCGAAAGTTACTCTTTCTTCAGGAAAGGCATAAAACCTTCCGAAAGCACCGGTATTAATATCGGGAACCAGCAGGATATAGATATCAGGAGCCCCCTTTACTGGGTCGACATCCCTGCACATCTTTCCATACATATAGGGGATATGGTGATAAGAAGGATCCTTCGTTGTTATAAGAAGATTGCAGTTAAAGGTAAAGTCTTTATCAGCCCCGCTCCCCATTACCCTGTGAATATAATCGATAGGGAGCAGATTGGCATGGCCTGCATACTGCTTTCCACCGTATTCTCCCCCAAAGATTCTTGCCATGTTTAATTCAAGGGTGTTGAGGGTCTCCTGTTGCTCAGGTGTGTTTCCAACCATTTGAGTCTTGTGGCTTCCGAGCACAATAGAATATTTGGCAGAACGGTTTCTAACCCTGGTATCCCAGTTGGTTCCGTGGTAATCATTCCTCTGGCCTGAAAGCATGGCGATTTTACCAAGAAGGGGACCCGTATATACCGTAACATTTGTTCCGACATGCTTTGATCTTTCTTTTAGCTCTTCTACCTTTTTTCGGACATGTCTATATTTTCCCATAGTGACTTTTCACCCCTTTTATTAAAAAAAAAAATAATAAAAACAATACAATACGAATGATTTAAATCATTAAATTATTTAAAAAAGTTATAATTACTACATATGAACTAAGTTGTCAAGAAAGTTTTTAAATTCCTCTGAAAAATATAAGGAGGAATTTTTAACGATTGATTTATATTGACACTCAAATCGGTTTTCATATAATTGCGTGGCAAAATTTATAAAGATTTTTAGTAAAAAGACCTGCTTTTAATTTCAATCTTTTCGATAGAGAGATAATTCATGAGATTTGCAGAAATAGTTGAGAGATATTCATCCTTAATATTTATATCTGGTCTCATCATCGGGGTTCTCACAGATTCCTTTTCCAGATTTGAGTTTTTAGTCCCATTTATCCTCGGTTTTGTGATGTTTTTATCCTTTCTAAAAATTGATTATAAAAAGATAGTTGATTATATGAAAAGACCCTCTCTTCTATTTTTTATCTCCTTTATTCAAATGATTTTGTTTCCCATCCTATTCTATCTCTTTTTCAAATTGATCAATGAGGAGTTTGCTATTGCCGTCCTCCTTTTAGTTGCTCTTCCCTCTGCTGTTTTCTCTCCAGTATTGGCAAATATGTTTAAGGGAGAGACAAACCTCTCCGTGGTTTTAGTTATCTTAAACCATATAGTCTCCGTATTCAGTATTCCTTTTTTATTCTATCTTCTCATAGGAAGGAAGTTATCCATTGACGTGAATCTATTGGCATTAAGCCTTTTTGAGCTGATTATCATCCCCCTCGTCTTAGCCGCTATTGTGCTTTATAAGTATAATGACAGGGTAAAAAGGATCGACCCCTATCTCAATTCTATAGCCATAATCGGCTTATTTTTTATTACCATATTTGCACTAAGTCCTCACCACAGCTACATCTTCCAAAATCTCCTTAATTGTATGAGCTTAATGCTATTTCAGTTTTTAATCTTTCTCTCTCTCTTAATCATTTATCTTGTGCCGATGAAGCTTAAAAAGGAAGAGCGGAGAACAGTGACAATAACGAAGTCTTTTATGAACAATATGTTAGGTGTGGTTATCGCATTAAAGTTTTTTTCTCCCTATTACCTCGTTTTTATGGTTTTAACAGGCGTTCCCTGGATATTGATGCTTTTGGTTTCAAAGCGGATTTATACGGAAAGCTTTTGGCCTCATCGTTAATCACTTCTTGTATTTTCTGATTTTTCTTGATATAAATTGATGAATAGAGAAAATAAAAATCTGGAATAAATAAAATATTATTTTTTTAATTTTTGGGGAGGTGAGTTATGGAGGAGAGACTGAGAAGTGAAGCTCTAAGTTTTGCAAAGGCGCAAACCGTCTCATCTGTGGCTACGGTTGAAGATGACAAGCCATGGGGAAGGGTAATGGCCCATGCCCAGATAGGTGATGATTTTAGCATATGGTATTCTACCTTTTCATTCTCAAACAAGATCCGACAGATTAAAAAGAACAATCTGGTTTGCATTACCATGAATGAAGAGAGAAAGGATATTCGTATTTTTGGGGAGGTAGAGATTCTTGAAGACGCTGAGACCAAACATAAGATGTGGAGAGATGAATGGACCAGATATTTTAAAGAAGGTAAAGACGACCCCGCATATGTCATCCTGAAGGTAACCGCAGAAAAAGTCGAATACAGGGATTTTGAAAAATACGGTATTATGCCGATTGAGGTAAAAATTTAGCTCAAAGACAAACTCTTTTTATTATTGATGGGAAGAGCTACGTAAAGTTAACAGAAAAATTCCAACCCACTAAGCAGAATCCATAAACCCTCATCTTAAAACTAAAAAGAATAACCGAGTGTGATGACCCAGATATCGCCATTGCCCGTTCGATTCGAGTAAAAGGCAATCTTGCTTCCGTCAGGGTTCCAATTCGGGCTCCAGTCTACCCAGTGATTTGTTGTCAGTTGTTGGGGGTTCTCTCCATTTGCATCCAAGACCCATAAATCAAAATTTCCCGATCTATCTGAAAAGAAGGCAATCTTGCTTCCATCAGGACTCCAGTCTGGAGCGAGGTCCTCATAGATGCTTGTGGTTAGCTGGGTGAGTTCACCTGTTCTCAGGTCTATAACCCAGATATCCCTGTTTCCTGCTCTGTTAGAATGGAAGGCTATTTTATTTCCGTCAGGGCTAAAGTCCGGTGCACCATCATTTCCCGGATATTTTGTTATCTGGGTCTGGTTTTTTCCGTCACTGTCCATAACCCAGACATCGGTGTTGCCTGAACGGTCTGAAACAAAGGTAATCTTGTCTCCTTTGCGGCTCCATGAGGGAAAGATATCGACAGCTTTATCGGTTGTGAGTTGCTGCCAGTTTTTTCCGTCGCTGTCCATGATCCAGATATCGTGATTGCCTGCTTTATTAGAATAAAAAAGAATCTTTGAACCATCAGGGCTGAAGGAGGGATTGGCCTCAACAAACGGTTCAGAGGTGAGCCTGGTCTTATTTTTTCCATCGCTGTCCATCACCCATATGTCAATATCAGAGTAGACCCTGGAGTCATAGAT